>NC_009513.1:645000-945000 GCF_000016825.1 Limosilactobacillus reuteri subsp. reuteri
CCTGAGCTCCAGCAGAGCTTTTCGCAAATAAGCTATTCTTTCGAATAAGAGTTGATGGACGAATCGCTTGTTCAACCGGATTATTCGTTAACGGCACTCGACCATCTTCAAATATTTGATATACTCGCTTTCTTAGTTTCAAAGCATTATTAATGGCAGCTTTCAACCGTCCTTGAGGAAAACTGATATTTTCTAAATAAGTATATAACTTATCCATCAAAGGCTTCACGTGCAACCGACGTTGCACTAGTTTTTCCTTATGATTGGAATATGTTAATTGTTTCTCTTCATGAAAGATCGGTCGCATTAGCTGTAAAACTCGGTATGCTTTGGAGTTCTTCAATTGCTCCTTATTCAATAAACATGTAATGTGATAAAATTCACGTCGAATATGAACTAAACATGACCCAAATTTTGCCTGGGGATATAATCGATCACTATATCCACCATAACCGTCACACATAATAATTCCACGATATTGATGACCGATAATTTGACCAATGGTTTTACCCGCGCGGGTATTATAGTAATGAAACATGATAATTTGATGCTTACTGAATTCTTTTGTTGATCGCGTTACCCAAAAGTAGCCAGTTTCATTAGGCTCATCAATTACCTTGAATGGAGTTTCATCCATATGAATTACCGATTCTTTTCTGATTAATTCCTGTAAATAATCATACAACGGTTCAAGGTAGGTTTGACTAACCTTAATGATGTTAGTCGCCAATAATCGAGCATCAACTCGTAAGCCGACGGCTTGCCAAAACTTAATTTGACGATGAAACGGTAAAGCAAGATTAAACTTCAACTCTGCTACTTATAGTACTCGAAAAGTAACTATGGGGTAAAAGACTCTGTGGCATCTTACTACTGACAAGTACATCGCTACCATTAGAATTAATACACTCATTACATTTATAAGTTTCTTGAATCAAATTCACACAATATAATTCAGCTGGTTTTAACCGTGCTTCTCTACTATATACATGTTGACCCACTTTTTTCATTAGTTGATGACAGTGTGGGCAGTTAGTATCTTTTAATGGAATAACTTCTTCAACCTGTGGTAAACCATCTAAAAAAGTGGTCCGCTGACCAGATTGTTTTGCTTTCCGGTGACGCACCACTTGCTTTATTTTCTTTTCAGTCACTTCCGTGACTGAAATATCAGGATCTTGAAGTTGATCCATTTCTTGCTCACTAAATAAGGATTGTTGTCCATCAACGACGGGCTCCATTACTTCAGTTTTTTTCCAAAATATTTGGTTCTTTTGAAGTTTGATAATAGCTGTTAATTGAGCAATCTTTTCATTGGCCATAGCTAATTGCTGTTTAAGTTCTTTGATTTGTTCTTCCGCTGTTTGCTTCATGGTACGTCACCTCCTTTGAATTATTCTTTGGTAATTATATCAAAGAATTCTTCTTTTAAATAGAGGTAACTCAATAAAAACTTCCCGGTCGAACAGCTTGAATTTTACGAATTGGTAATGGGTTCAGTCCTTGCAATAACCAGTCGAGCTGTTGAGCAGATAATTCTTTGGCTTCATTACTGTTTCTCGGCCAACTAAGGTGGCCATTTTCAAACCGTTTATAGAGCATAATAAAGCCCTCGCCATCCCAAAACAATCCTTTAAAGCGATCATTACGTCCGCCGCAAAATAAGAAAAGCGAATTATTATATAATTCTAATCCATAGTTCTCAGCGATTACCATTGCGAGCCCATCAATACCTTTTCGCATGTCTGTTTTTCCACAGACTAAATAGATATGATCTGGGTCATGCCAATTAACGAGCATAACGAATAACCACTTTAACGATATCCGAAGCTAAAACAGAATTAGTCCCCTTGAAAATCGTTAATTCGACTTCATTCACATTAATTTTTACGGCAGGGCGTGCCGTAAAAGAATGCTTTTGTAAATTACTTGGCCTGTTTTTGAAAACTGGGGTAATAATTTCATTTTGTTCTGTCATAAATAAAAAATCTCCTTACTGATGATAGTCTCAGTATAGAAGATCCGGGGTAGCTAGAGCTAGACGTACTGTTATTGACTGCTTACGATCTAATCTCAGCCTTGCGGCCGATATAGCTAAAGTGGTAATTCGCTATGCTCATTAATTGGCACGCACCGGAGCACGTTTACCTTATTTGTGGTAAGACAGACCTCTTCTAGAACCACAAACGTTATCAAGAAAAATTAGGCAGCTTAACACCGGTACAATACCGGCATTAAGCTGCCTAAGAAACTTTGTATAATTTATTGCCTAATTGACAGACAGGGCCCAGTTCATTTTACCGAACGTTGAAGGTCATTGTTGTTTCAGAGGTTAACTTCGCGGCGAAAAACAAAATTATAAGTAATTTCTATCTTGCTCTCGCTGTTGATATTTAGCTTATTTCCACTTCATTACACACACTGGTTCTGGACAACTAACATCTTTTTGAAGAAGAGTTAACTTACCAGTTGATGGATTTCGTTTATAAAGCGTAAGGTTATCAGAGTTCTGATTTGAAGCTAAAAGATAATTTTCATCTTGATTTAGATTGAAATCGCGTGGAAAATCTCCTTCAGTTGAAATTGATTGAATATGTTTAACGGTAAAATCTGGTTGGACTTCAAAGACGGCAATGGTGTTTTCACCACGATTTGAAGTATAGACAAATTTACCATCATTTGAGATCCGGATAGCAGCTGCTCCATTGTGAGCTGTCCAGTCTTCAGGAATTGTTTTGAGCGTTTGAAGGTGCTTAAATGATGCATCGTTACTATTATACTTGAGTACTTCTAGTTTACTGCTTAGTTCACCTAAAAGATAAGCATAATTACCATTTGGATGGAAAGCTATATGACGGGTACCAAAGCCATCTTCACACTTGTAGCGAGAGACAGCAGTTAATTTACCATCATCAGAGACATCGTAAACCACAACAAGATCCATTCCTAAGTCACATACAACTAGACGATTGTCAGGAGTTAGATCGGCATAATGAACATGTGGAGCCTCTTGTTCAGGTTCAGGACCAGTTGCTCCTTCATGAAGGACAGAATCAGTTTGTGTCAACGTTCCATCTTCGTTGATCTTAAAAACATCTATTTTTGCTGTATGATAATTAGCGCTGAATAATAAATGCCGTTTGTTATCAACGCCAACATATGCAGGAGGGGCACCGGCAGCTAAAACATCGCTTAACATCTTAGCATTGTCGTCGCTTAATGAATAAGAGGCAACTCCTCCCTTATCATCTACTTGTTTAATTGCGTAGATCCGATCATCTTGACCAACTTGTAAGTAAGCTGGCTTTTGAGATGGAATTGCTAGTTCAACATTCGTTATTTTTTCTTGGGCAGTATCGAGGGTAACTTTATAGATCCCTTTACTTGCTTTTTTAGTATAAGTTCCAATTAGAAATTGTTCAATCAAGGCAATTTCCTCCTTTTTGAAAATGCTTACCTATATAATAGCAATTTGCTCATCGTAATTCTAGCTGTGATACACTGTTATTAGTAATTTTTAGTTGTTAATGGAGGAGAAAAGTTGAAAAAAGTTGAACGTCAACGAGAAATGGTAAAAAATAATCTTGCCCTTTTTCAATGTCCTGTTTGTGAACAGCCAATGGAGAGAATCGAAGGAAACAGTATTATTTGTGGAAATAGTCATCGCTTTGACTTTAATCGGCATGGTTATCTTCACTTTCTTAATGGAGCGGCTAATACTGAATATGATCGCTCAATGTTTGAATCTCGTCGTCAGCTATTAAATGCAGGACTATTTAAGCCAATTATTGAAAATATCGGTAAATTCTTGCCTTCAAAATCTTTAAGGATCTTAGATGTAGGGACTGGGGAAGGAACACCATTATTACAATTAGAAACAATCCGTGCTAATTGTAATGATACGATGATTGGCTTTGATATTTCGAAACCAGGGATAACGCTTGCTACTCAGTTACCGTTAAAGGCATTTTTTTGTGTAGCTGATTTACGTAAATTACCTTTTAATGATGAGAGTTTTGATTGTATATTAGAGTTGTTTTCTCCATCTGATTATCAAGAGTTTAAACGGGTTCTAACAAAAGATGGGACCCTTATTAAGGTAATTCCTAACGCTAACTACTTAGTCGAATTACGTCACCTCTTATATGAAACAGGAGAACGTAATTACCACTATGATAATTCACGAGTAATCGAGTTATTTAAACAACATTATCCTCATAGTAAAGTTGAAACAGTAACCTACCAATTTAGAATTCCAGATGGCTTACAACAAGCGATGCTGGAAATGACGCCTTTACACTGGGGAGCAAACGCTAAAAGATTATCTAAAGAAGAATTAACCCAATTAAAAACAATTACGGTGGATGTAAGCTTATTAATTGCGAAAAAAGCTAATTAATTATTGCAACATTACTAAATTAGTGCTAAATTATTATAAGAAATCGTTTGATAATTGACATCGAATATAAGTGTTTCGTTGGTAATTATCAAGGAGTACTTCATTAAAGCAGCGTTTCGCCGTGCCCACACCGAGACCCTGCTTTTTTTATTTTATTAAGGAGATTTTATTATGACAAACCATATTGTCTTGTTTGAACCATTATTTCCAGCGAATACGGGAAATATTGCACGAACTTGTGCGGGGACAAATACTGAATTACATTTAATCAAGCCATTAGGATTTTCAACTGATGATAAGCATATGAAACGGGCTGGATTAGACTACTGGGATAAAGTAAAGATCACGTATCATGAGGATTTACCTTCATTTATGAAAACTATTCCTGATATTAACCGTTTATATATTGTTTCTAAGTTTGCTACCCATGATTATAGTGATGTTGATTATACGGGTGAAGGAGATCATTATTTCCTATTTGGAAAAGAAACAACTGGCTTGCCCGAACGTTTTATGCAAAAATATCCAGAAAATGCTATCCGGATTCCTCAAAATGACAATAATATTCGGGCCCTAAATTTATCAAACAGTGCAGCGATTGTTATTTATGAGGCATTGCGGCAACAGAATTTTCCTAATTTAGCACGCGTTCATAAATATGAATTTGATAAATTAAAGTAACCTTAAGGAGGCAATAATGCGATGGCGAGAAGAAAAAAGGCATCATCCCGCCGGACAAGAGGGAAAAAACAACAGTATCGATTAATGGATAATCTATTAGGAATAATTGTTTGCCTTTTAATGTTAGTTGGCTTATTTAATTTAGGAGTATTAGGAACCTTTCTCGATAACTGTTTTAAGATTTTTGTAGGGTCATCCTTTCCGATTGCGATGATTATTGTTTTTCTTTATGGATTATGTTTTGCATTGTATGGGCATCGTCCGCATTTCAAAAAACGTTGGATTGCAGGAACTATTATTGCCTATATTGGTTTATTAATGTGGCTTCAGACAGTAATGTTTCAGCGTCTGAATCTTCATGCAAAGGTAATCGAAACTACTTGGAATAGTCTTAGTAAGGTCATTTTTAATGGTGATTCGACTGTTCCGGTTGGTGGAGGGATGATTGGTGCTTACCTATATAATGGAAGTAATATTTTAATTTCAGAGGTTGGAACAGCGGTATTATCATGGTTATTAATGATTATCGGAATTATTGTCTTTTTTGCATTACCGTGGCGCGAATTTCTAGTAAAATGTGGGATTGGCATTAAAAAATCTGGAGCAGCAATGGCTAATGCTCACGATCAATTAATGAAAAAGAGAACGGAGAGAGCAACCAAGACAACTACGGTACCATCAATTAGCGTGCCCCTTGCTAAAGCATCAAGGCAGGTTAAAGATTTTTTTGCTGACCAAGAATCAGCAGAGCCAACGTCAACGCCGCCGGTTTCTCCAGCGATGCCTATTCAAGATCCTGTTGAACCAACTATTAGGGTCGCAAGTGAAAGTCAAGTGGAAGGAACTCATAGCGGTACCCAAGATGAGCAGACTTCGAAACAACATGACGATACGGAAATTAAACTTGCAGGAATTGATGCTAAAGAAGATAATGATTATCAATTGCCGCCAGTCAGCCTGCTAAGTCAAGTAAAAGCAACAGATCAGCAGGAAGATTTGAATAATATCAAAAAGAACACCAAAACACTTCAGCAAACCCTAAAATCTTTTGGTGTGGATGCAACAGTTGAAAATGTTAATTTGGGTCCTTCCGTTACCAAGTATGAGTTACGCCCAGCAGTAGGAGTAAAAGTCAGCCGAATAACCCATTTGGCTGATGATTTAGCCCTTGCCCTTGCGGCTAAAGATATCCGGATTGAAGCGCCAATCCCGGGGAAATCATTAATTGGGATTGAAGTTCCGAACCAGCAAATTGCAACAGTTGGTTTTCGCGATATGGTCGAAAATGCTCCTAGTAATGATAATCCAATGGAAGTTCCGCTGGGTCGCAGTGTAACTGGGGATATCAAAATGGCCGATCTAACTAAGATGCCACACCTTCTTATCGCTGGGGCAACGGGTAGTGGTAAGTCTGTTGCAATCAACGTTATCATTACAAGCATTTTATTAAAAGCTAAACCGCATCAAGTAAAAATGTTAATGATTGATCCTAAAAAAGTCGAATTAAGTGTTTATAATGGTATTCCCCATCTGCTCAGTCCGGTAGTTTCTGAACCCAAAAAGGCAGCTCGGGCATTAGGAAAAGTTGTTGCAGAAATGGAGCGCCGTTATGAATTGTTTGCAAAATTCGGTGTTCGTAACCTGGATGGGTATAATAAGTTGGTCAAACAACAAAATGATGACCATCCTGATGAAGTTCAAGCTAACCTACCATTAATTTTAGTTATTGTTGATGAATTAGCCGACTTAATGATGACTGTTTCTCATGATGTTGAAGATGCAATTGTCCGAATTGCACAAATGGGGCGGGCTGCTGGTATTCATATGATTTTGGCAACTCAGCGTCCTTCTGTCGATGTTATTACAGGGCTTATTAAGGCTAACGTTCCTTCTCGAATTGCCTTTGCGGTTTCTAGTGGGGTTGATTCGCGAACTATTATCGATACTAATGGGGCAGAAAAGCTCCTTGGTCGAGGTGATATGTTATTTGAACCAATTGATCAAAATAAGCCAGTCCGGATTCAAGGCGCATTTATTTCTGATCATGATGTTGAATCAGTAGTAGACTTTATAAAAAACGAGCGAGCGGCTGAGTATGACGATAATATGGTTGTAACTGATAATGAAATCGAGCAAGAAGAACAAGCTGAGGAGGAAGATGAATTGTTCCCCGAAGCATTAGATTTTGTGGTTGATCAACAAAAGGCATCAACTTCGCTAATTCAGCGTCGTTTTAGAATTGGCTATAATCGTGCAGCAAGAATTATTGATGATATGGAACAGCGTGGATTTATCGGACCAGCTAATGGATCGAAACCACGTGAAGTTTATAAGCAAAAAAGTGAGGAATAAAAAAGACCGGAGAGATTTTTCTCCGATCTTTTTTATTCCGACTACATGGATGTTTAATAGGCTAAATTAAGTTTAAGGATGCAACTGCTCCAAAAATTAAAGAACCAAGCATTGCAATTAACATGAGCCAAATAGCAACCATGGTAATTTTTTGGAAACGAGTTTTCTTTTTTCGCTGCATTATTAACCATCCTTCCATTTTTATCAATAATAGTAGTGTAACGCATCTTTAATGCCTTTTTCAAATCTAGTTTTAGTTTATGTTAAACTTAAATTACTTATTTGAAGAGAAGGGGACTGAAAAGGTTGATGGTTAGTATTCAAGTTATAATTTTAGAGATTATTTTATTATTAGTGATTGGGATAGTAGAACGATTATTAGTACGAATATTTCATCATCCTAAAAAAACAAAGCATTTATGGTGGGGATGGACAATTATTTTATGGATTCTGATAATCTTTAATATTGGATTTTATTGGCCAGCTTATCCTATTGCCTTATGGATGATTCTAGCTCTGTTATTAATTGCTTTACAAATTATTCACAATCATGAATTCATTTATCGCCGTTACTGGCCAGTATTTTGGCGGTATTCGGCATATTATGCTTTAACTATATATATTGGTAGCTTAATTATTTCACCATGGTTACCGTTGATATAAAAATATTAAGTGAATTGAGGCTGGGAGAAAACAAAGTTTTCTCTCAGCCTCAACTGTTTTCACGAACAATATCAAGATAACGTGGAAAATAATCACAAGGCTCGAGTCTAAGTACGAACGCTAATCAGCGTTCTAGCTTAGTTCAACGCCTTGTCGAGGAGATTATTTCCCACTTCCGCTCACTTTTTTGTGTCTATTACTTTTTGGTAAAATTCACAAAATTACGTGGTGAGAAGTGGGGGATTGTGGTAGACTTGACCTATAACGTGGTAAAGGAGGACATTAGTCGTGTTAATGGGAGAATTTACACACACTATTGATTCCAAAGGCCGACTAATTATTCCTGCCAAATTTCGAGAACAATTGGGGGCACACTTCATTGTTACTCGGGGGTTAGATGGATGTTTGTTTGGATATCCATTAAATGAATGGGCGATTTTAGAGCAAAAGCTAAAGGCGCTCCCATTAACAAAGCGTGATGCACGTGCATTTGTACGCTTTTTATATTCCGCTGCGACAGATTGCGAAATTGATAAACAAGGACGGATTAATATTCCGATAACATTACGAACTCATGCTTCACTTGAAAAGAAGTGTGTAATCGTTGGTGTGTCTAATCGTTTAGAAATCTGGAGCGCTGAACGGTGGAATAAATTTACAAGCGAAACAGCTGATAATTTTGATGAGATTGCTGAAGATCTTAATATTGATTTTTAATGGAGGTTTTAGTTGATGGCAGAATTTAAACATGTAACGGTACTTTTAAAGGAGGCCGTAGCAGGATTAAATGTGCAACCAACAGGTACCTACGTTGATGCAACATTAGGTGGTGGTGGTCATACGCAAGCTATTTTACAACAGCTCGTCGATGGCCACCTATATTCATTTGATCAAGATCAGACGGCAATTGATTACAATAAAGAACACTTGAAAACTGCAATAGAACAGCAAAAATTAACATTAGTTGAAGATAATTTCCGCAACTTAAAAGCGGAATTGAATAGCTATAATGTAAAACATGTTAATGGAATTTTATATGATTTAGGTGTTTCATCTCCACAGTTCGATGATGCTAAAAGAGGTTTTAGCTATCAGCATGACGCACCCTTAGACATGCGGATGAATCAGGAACA
Organism: Limosilactobacillus reuteri subsp. reuteri; assembly: GCF_000016825.1. NCBI lineage: Bacteria > Bacillati > Bacillota > Bacilli > Lactobacillales > Lactobacillaceae > Limosilactobacillus > Limosilactobacillus reuteri. The sequence continues at coordinate 654,229 of NC_009513.1, forward strand.
AAAATTGTCGGCAATGGAAGTTGTTAACGAATGGCCATATGAACGTCTCGTTAAGATTCTTTACCGATATGGAGAAGAAAAGTTTGCTAAGTCAATTGCTAGAAAGATTGAACAACGCCGAAAGGTAGCACCAATAAAGACGACATTTGAATTAGTTGATGTGATTAAAGAAGGAATTCCGGCAGCAGCTCGTCGTCATGGTGGTCATCCAGCGAAAAAGAGTTTTCAAGCTATTCGGATCGCAGTTAACGACGAATTAGGTGCTTTAGAGGAATCGTTAGAACAAGCATTAGACTTGTTAGATGTTGGGGGACGAATCAGTGTCATTACCTTCCAATCCCTAGAAGATCGGTTAGTAAAGACCATGTTTCGTGAAAAGACTTCATTAAGTGGGGATGTACCGCAGGGATTACCAGTAATACCAGCGGGAATGGAACCAAACTTCAAATTAATTAATAAAAAGCCGATTGTAGCTAGTGATGAAGAATTAGCGGCAAATCATCGTGCGCATAGTGCCAAGTTGAGGATAATCGAGAAAATTAGAGAAGGAAAGTGACAGAATTATGGTTTCAAATGCGGCAAGGCAACTGGCGGGAGAGCAGCAACCGCAGCAAGCGCCAAGGAAAAAGACTTATCAACAACCAAAGATTTCTCCAAGTCCGGTTAGATGGTCAAAATTTGAAAGATCTTTAGTAGCAGTAGGAAGTTTAATCACACTGTGCTTGATGATTAGCTTACTTTCTACGAAAATTAGTATTAATAATCAGCAACGGCGCTTACAGGATACTCAAACTCAAATTACTAAGGCAAAAAGCAGTAATACAAGTTTGCAGCAGGAAATCGCTGAATTGACGACTCAATCGCATTTGAAATCAGCAGCACATAAATATGGATTATCAGATAAAAATTCAAATGTAAGGAACGTTAATAAATAATGAATAAGAAGCCACAACGAACGAAAAATAGGGGACATAGAGAAAACCGAGGGACCTTTGGCAAATGGCTCTTTCTAATCACGGTTGGATTGTTTACCTTGTTTATCGTTCGTTTTGCGTATATCGCAATAAATAAAGATGTTCAACATGTTAACTTACGGTCACAAGCGGAGCAAATTTATACCCAGCAGCGAATTATTCAAGCGCGACGGGGTGATATTTATGATTCAGAAGGAAACCCCTTGGCAACTGATACAAGTAAATATACCCTCTATGCTGTTTTAGATCGAACCCAAAAGTCTTCTGATGGTAAACCATTATATGTAAAAGATCGGAAAAAAACTGCCAAGGTACTATCACAGTATATTGATCTGACACCAAAGCAAATTGAAAAGATCCTTAAACCAAAGGGGCAAGCCTACCAAGTTGAATTTGGAAATGCTGGAAGCAACCTTTCTGTTTCAACGATGCAGAAGATCAAGAATCGGCACTTGCCAGGAATTAATTTTATTGCGACTCCAGCACGTCAATATCCAGAAGGCGAATTTGCTTCTCAAATAATTGGGATGGCAACTCCTAAAGTTAAAAATGATAATGGAACTGAAGAGACTAATTTAGTGGGCCAATTGGGCTTGGAAGGCTACTTTAATAAACAATTAACGGGAATAAATGGGTTGAGAAAAGATAAACAGGACGTCTATGGATACCAGATTGCTAATTCAAAGCAGGTAACTAAAAAAGCCATCAACGGTGATAATATCTACACTACCCTTGATTCACAAACCCAACATTTTCTCGAAAATAAAGTTAATAAAGTTTATAAAAGTTCTAACGCCAATGCAATGACTGCAGTTGTAATGGAAGCTAAAACAGGTAAAATTATTGCCGCTACGCAACGGCCAACTCTTCATGCAGAAAATAATCCTGTTTGGCGGAATATGTTAGTTCAAGATGCTTATGAACCAGGTTCGGTAATGAAAATTTTGTCATTAGCTGCTGCTATTGATACCGGACATTTTAATCCTAATGCGACCTTTAATTCGGGAACATGGACTATGGGTGGCGGAAAAATCACTGATTGGTCAAGTTCTGGCTGGGGAACAATTTCCTATAAAGATGCTTTTGATATGTCTAGTAATGTTGGGTTTGCTCATGTAGAACAAGACATGGGAGCAGAGACATGGATGAAGTACATTAAACGATTTGGCCTGTTAAAAAAAGTTAATGTTATTGGAATGAGTAACGAGGTTAATGGTTATACTTCATTCAAAGGGATTCTTGCTCAGGCAAATACCGCTTTTGGACAGGGAATTACTGTAAATGTTATGCAGATGATGCAAGCGTTCAGTGCTATTGGCAATAATGGTAAAATGATGAAGCCTTACATTGTTAGCAAAGTTGTAGATGGTAATAGCGGAAAGACGATTCAAAAGGTCAAGCCTAAAGTTGTTGGACAACCAATAAAAGCATCGACAGCGAAAAAGGTCCTTGGTTACATGCAAGGCGTTGTTTACGACCAAAAGGGCCTTGGCCACGATTACCAAATTAAGGGTTACCGAATTGCTGGAAAGACCGCAACTGCACAAATTGGTGGTGCTCATGGTTATTCAACTGGTGATACAAACTACCTTTACTCCTTTGCCGGGATGGCACCAGCTAAAAACCCAAAGTATATTATGTATGTTACCCTTCGCCAACCGCAAAACCTTAAAAAACCAGCAACCAAACAAATTGCCAGCGTCTTTAATCCGACAATGAAAATGTTGTTGAGCCAACAAAAAGTTGCAGAAAAGGCCAAGAAAAAGGTTATTACAATGCCTAATGTTGTTGGTCAAGCAAGCGATGAAGCTAATAAAGAATTATCAGGTAAAGGAATGCAGGTAATTGTTGTAGGTTCTGGCAAGAAAGTTAAACAACAATCAGCAGTTCCAGACGAACAAGTGTTAACAGATCAACATGTTATTCTTGATACTGGTGGCGAGTATAAAATGCCGGATATTTCTGGATGGAGTTCTGCGGATGTTCAACAATTAGCTAAGGTTCTTAAGCTAAAAGTAAAAGAAAATGGAAACGGCTATGTTACTCAGCAAAGTATTTCCCCTGATACAACTATTAAGCGTGGAACGACTTTAACCGTTCAATATGAAGCTAAAAACTAGCAGAGAAACTAATTGGAGGTAAATATGAATTTCTTAAGTGCAGTTTTGACTATTCTTAGTTCATTCTTAATTACGTTTTTATTAATGCCCTCGTTAATTAAATATTTTCGGGCAAAAAAAGAAGGTCAGCAGATTCGTAAAGAAGGTCCTACCTGGCATGCTAAAAAGGCTGGGACGCCAACAATGGGAGGATTATTATTCATCTTCTCTGCAGTAGTAACGATTTTGTGGGTTGCTGCTTGGCAAGGATTGATTACGAATACGCTGTGGGCACTTCTCTTTGTCCTGGTTGTTTATGGCTTAATTGGGATGTGGGATGATAGTATTAAAATCTTTCACCATCAAAATGAAGGCTTTAAACCATGGCAAAAGGCGCTATGCCAGGTATTAGCAGCAATGGTCTTTACTGTTATTTACCAGCATGAAGGTTTTCAAATGGGCTTTGGAACAACGCAAATTGGTTGGCTTTACGGTTTGTTTATTATTTTTTGGATCGTCGGCTTTTCAAATGCTGTTAATTTAACTGATGGACTTGATGGCTTGGTAAGCGGCCTTTCCATTATTTCTTTTGCGGCTTATCTAATCATTGCGTTGGTAAATCTCAATCAACCAGGTTATCCGGAAATTGCTCTTTTCTGTTTAGCAATGATCGGAACTTTACTAGGTTTCTTCCCTTATAATCATAAGCCCGCTAAGATTTTTATGGGTGATATGGGATCTTTAGCAATTGGAGCATCCTTAGCCGCTGTTTCATTGTTATTACATCATGAATGGTCATTATTAGTAATTGGAATCGTTTATGTTTGTGAAACTGCTAGTGTCATTCTTCAAGTGGCTTCATTCAAAACAACTGGTAAACGAATTTTTAAGATGACCCCAATCCACCATCATTTTGAAATGAGCGGGTGGAGTGAATGGAAAATTGATATTGTGTTTTGGCTTGTAGGGTTAGTGGCTGCAATTATTGCTGTTACAACAATCTTATTAGTTGGTTAGGAGTAAAGAGAAATGAAAAAAATTGATGAATATCAAGGTAAAAAAGTTCTTGTAATGGGTTTCGGAATTAGCGGAATTAATGCAGCCCACTTATTGGTAAAACTTGGTGCAAATGTTACCGCTAATGATAAAGCAACTCCTAAAAATAATGATATTGTTGATGATTTAGAAGCTGATGGAATCAAGGTAATTACTGGTGATAATCCCATTTCATTAGCTAATGAAGGTTTCGATGTTGTAGTAAAAAATCCTGGAATTCCTTATGATAATCCATTAGTGGCTGCATTTGTTAAGCAAGGGACACCCATTATTACGGAAGCAGAACTAGGATGGCAAATTTTTGATGGTCACCTTGTAAGTGTAACCGGAAGTAATGGGAAGACTACCACAACGACTTTAACTCAACTAATGATTGCTGAAAATGCAAAACATCAAGTAAAATATGCAGGTAATATTGGAATTTCCTTTAGTAAAATTGCTGAGGATTTAGGACCAGACGACACATTGGTCACAGAATTATCTAGTTTCCAATTATTAGGAGCACCGACAATTCATCCGCATATTGCAATTATTACTAACATTTTTTCTAACCATTTAGACTATCATAAGACACGAGAAAACTATATTAATGCAAAGCTTAATATTACCCGGAACCAAACCAAGGATGATTTCTTAGTTATTAACTGGGATCGTGATGAATGGCAGAAGATTGCCCAGCGTAGTCAAGCTACCATTGTGCCATTTTCTCGTCTTAATAAGAGTCATGAAGGATCTTATGTAGAAGATGGAATGATTTACTGGCGTGGGCAAGAAGTTATGCCAACCAAGGATATTCGATTGATCGGTCCCCAAAATGTAGAAAATGCGTTGGCAGCAATTGCAGCGGCAAAATTAAGTGGTGTTACAAATGATGCAATAAAGAAAGTTTTAACAACATTTAGTGGAGTCCGTCACCGCTTACAATATGTGATGGAATACCAAGAACGGCTTTTCTACAATGATTCAAAATCAACAGATATTGAAGCCACGGAGGTTGCCTTACAAGGTTTTGATCGTCCAGTAATTCTTTTGGCAGGTGGCCTTGATCGTGGTTATACCTTTGAACGGTTGGTTCCTTACTTTAAGAAGCACGTCAAGGCAATGATTGTTTTTGGTGAATGTAAAGATAAAATGAAGGATGCGGGAAATCAAGCTGGGGTTCCAGTAGTTGAAAGTGAAAATGCAATTACTGCGGTACCAGAAGCATGGAAGTTGAGTGAACCAGGAGATGTCATTCTCCTCTCGCCTGCTAATGCTAGTTGGGACCAATTCCCGAGCTTTGAAGTTCGTGGTGATAAATTTATTGAAGCAGTTGAAGAATTAACAGGAAAGAAGGAACAGTAAGATGCGGTTATTGGTATCAGGTGGTGGAACTGGTGGTCATATCTACCCGGCATTAGCATTAATCGAACGCTTAAAGCAGGTTGAGCCAGATACTGAAGTGTTATATGTTGGAACAACTCGTGGCCTTGAAAATAAAATTGTACCGGATGCCGGAATTGAGCTTGAAACAATGCATATGCAGGGCTTTAAGCGTTCTCTTTCTCTTGAAAATTTTAAGACAATCTATCTTTTTTTAAACTCTGTCCATCATGCTAAAAAAATTATTAGTGAGTTTAAGCCTGATGTTGTTTTAGGGACGGGAGGATATGTAAGTGGAGCTGTCCTATATGCTGCCGCAAAGAAACATATCCCAACCGTAATTCATGAACAGAATAGCGTTGTTGGCGTAACAAACAAGTTTTTAAGTCGCTATGTTGATCAAATTGCAATTGCATTTGAAGCTGCACGCAGTCAATTTCCCGCTGATAAAGTTACAATGGCAGGTAATCCTCGTGCTCAACAGGTAGCAGCTAAAAAAGACAGTGACTTTTCATGGACAAGATATGACTTGAAAGATGATGTTCCAACTTTAATGATTTTTGGAGGAAGCCAAGGAGCACCGAAAATCAATAAGACAGTTGTCGACGCTATTCCAGAGTTCAATAAGCGTCCTTATCAGGTTATCTTTGCAACTGGTCAAAAACGGTACGATGATGTAAAGAAGCAACTAGCAGAAGGTAATATTAAACCAGCTGATAATGTTAAAGTTGTTCCTTACATTAAAGATATGCCGGCTAAAATGCCTCGGGTAGCGGCTTTGGTATCGCGAGCAGGTGCAACCACCATTGCTGAGGTAACAGCACTCGGAGTTCCTACGATTCTAATTCCTAGTCCGTATGTTACCGCTAACCACCAAGTAAAGAATGCTCAAGCTTTAGTTAAGAATAATGCCGGTCTAATGATTACTGAAGACAAATTAGATGCCCGGGCATTACTGACTCAAGCAGATAAGATTATGGAAGATGAAGAAGTACGTAAAGAAATGGCTCATGCTGCTGAAAAGATGGGACGGCCAGATGCTGCTGATAGACTAATTAAGATCTTGCATAAGGCAATTGACGAACATGAAAAATAAAGTATAGATTAGAAAGGAGGAGAAAAGATGTTGGATGATAGATCAGCAATTGAGCATCATAAATATTCACAGCGGCTAACTGAATTAGAAAAGCGAAGTGCTGCTGCTCAACAGCGACAACAGCAAAGAAAGCCTTCGAAAACTCATGTTGGTAATAAGATTCGCGGGATTAAGATTAAGCGCTATGTTTCTAATGGCGAGCGAGTCTTAAAATTAGTTGTATTATTCAGTGTTATTCTCCTCTTTATGCTTTATATTATTTCTCCCTTGAGTAAAATTACCACGCTTCATGTAACTGGTAATCATGATTTAACTAAAGAACAAGTAGAAAAAAATACAAATATTTATCCAGGACGGTTTATTTGGGGCGTTTATCTTGCTCGTCATCAACTCACTAAACAAGCTATTCGCAAAAATCCTCAAATAAAAGATTTAAGGATCAAGGTAACCGGTCCCCAGTCTCTGCAAATATCTGTAAAAGAAAATGCGCTTTTAGGAACAGCGGTGATGGATAATGATACATACGCTGTCTTAGCTGACGGCCAATTACAGCGAACAAAAAATGCTGATAATGGTATTGCTTATAAACGTTTTGATGGTCATAAAAAAGTTCTTGCTACAACGGCCGCTCAGTTAGGAAAGTTGAAACCAGCAATAAGAAATGGTATTTCAAGTGTGAGTTATCAACCTACTAAAGATTATCCAGATCGCGTTATTATTTATATGCGTGATGGTAATACAGTTTATGGCGACTTAAATACTATCGGGGATAAAATGGGATATTACCCTGCAATTGCAGCAAGTATGAAAAATAAGGGAATTATAGATCTTCAAGTCGGAGCTTATTCTTATGATTATGGATCTAAGGATAAATGATTTTGTGAAAAACCTTGATAATTCCCTTTTTTGTCATTGTTTATCTGTGGTAAAATTCTTGTATAGGTTAAAAATACAATTAATTTAATTAATGATAGTCTTAGGAGGGTTCCTTTTAGAATGAATAATTCAGAAGTATACGTTGGATTAGATATTGGAACCACCTCGATCAAGGCACTGGTGTGTGAAAGTGTTAAGGGTCAGTTGAAAGTTATTGGTGTTGGTGTAGAACGATCGGCAGGATTAAACCGAGGAGTTATTGTCGACATTGATAAAACCGCCCAGGCAATTTCAGCGGCGGTAGCACAGGCCGAGGAAAAGTCCAACGTAGAGATTCAAAGTGTTGTAGTTGGCTTACCGGCAAATTACTTACAAATGCAACGAGTACATGGTATGATTACGATTGCAACAAGAGGACAATCAAGAGAGATTGTTAACCAAGACGTAATTGACGTTGCTCGTGAAGCGTTGACGCAAAGTATTCCCCCCGAGCGGGAAATAATTGATTTAATTCCAACAGAATTTACTGTTGATGGCTTTTCTGGTATTAAGGACCCCCGTGGAATGGTTGGTGTCCGTTTAGAAATGAAGGCCACCTTGTATACAGGACCTAAGACCATTATTCATAATACAAAAAAGGCAGTTCAACAGGCGGGATATGACATTAAAGATTTTGTTATTACGCCGATCGCAACAGACTTTAATCTCCTTAATGATGGAGAGCAAGATTTTGGTACTGTTGTTATTGATTTAGGTGGTGGTCAAACAACAACCAGTATTATTCATGATCATCAATTAAAGTATACTTATGTTGATCCTGAAGGTGGAAAATACATTACTAAAGATATTTCTACGGTCATGAATACATCATTAAAAAACGCCGAGCAACTTAAGCTAAATCATGGATATGCTATGGCATCCTTAGCCGATGAAGATGTTCAAGTTGACGTTGATGTTGTTGGCCAAAATGATCCTGTCCAATATTCAGAGCAGTATTTATCAGAAATAATTGAAGCACGAGTACGGCAAATTTTTGATCGTATTCAGGATAAACTTAAGGCTATTCATGCCCCTGAATTACCGGGAGGAGTAGTTTTGATTGGTGGAGTGGCTGCTCTGCCAGGAGTTAAGGAACTTGCTGAACAGTACTTTACTGGTAATATTAAGGTGAATGTTCCAGAACAAATGGGCATTCGTCACCCTCGTTATGCGGTTAGTTTAGCTTTGGGGATGTATGAAAATCAGTTATCAGATATTGATCGATTAATTAAGCAAACTGTTCAACGAATTGATACGATTAAGAGTCCTCATGAAGAAAAAGGACAAACTGTTAATCAGCCACGTCAACAATGGACTGAAAAATCTGATAAATTACAACGTTCACAGCGAGAAGCACAGCAGCAACCAGTTACTGAAGAGCCAGCGCCAAAGAAGAAAAAGCAAAACGGGCTAAGTAATCGGTTTAAAAACATTTTTAATAATTTATTTGACTAATTTGGAGGAATACTGCTATGGATAATGAAACGTTCGCTAACGACAACCAATTTGCGGAAGCGCAAATCAAAGTAATTGGTGTTGGTGGAGCTGGCGGTAATGCCGTCAACCGAATGATCACTGAAAAAGTACAAGGTGTTGACTTTATTGTTGCTAACACCGACCTACAAGCATTAAATAATTCTCAAGCAACAACTAAGATCCGCTTAGGACCTAAATTGACAAAAGGATTAGGTGCTGGTTCAAATCCAGAAGTAGGTGAAAAGGCTGCCCAAGAAAGTGAAGAGCAAATTAAAAAAGCTCTTGAAGGCGCAGATATGGTCTTCATTACAGCCGGAATGGGTGGTGGAACTGGTACTGGAGCAGCCCCAGTTGTAGCTAAACTTGCTAAAGATAGTGGAGCATTAACTGTTGGTGTTGTGACTCGTCCGTTCTCATTTGAAGGACCTCGTCGAGCACGCTATGCTGCAGAAGGACTTGAAAAGTTAAAGTCAAATGTTGATACTTTAATTATCGTTGCTAATAACCGTTTATTAGAGATGATTGATAAGAAGACGCCAATGATGGAAGCATTTAAAGAAGCTGATAATGTTCTTCGTCAAGGTGTGCAAGGTATTTCAGACTTAATTGTTACTCCAGGTTACATCAACCTTGACTTTGCTGATATTAAGACATTGATGTCTAATCAAGGTTCTGCCTTAATGGGGGTTGGTGCTTCTACTGGTGAAAACCGTGCTACTGAAGCAACTAAGAAGGCTATTTCTTCTCCATTACTTGAAGTGTCAATTGATGGGGCTCAACATGTCTTGATGGATATTACTGGTGGTAAAGACTTGTCAATGTTTGAAGCTCAAGAAGCATCAGATGTGATTAAACAAGCTGCTGGAACTAACGTTGATATTTCATTTGGTATGTCCTTAAATGAATCAATGGGCGATGAAGTTCGCGTTACTGTAATTGCCACTGGAATTGATAAGAAAAAGAAAATTCAACAACAAAAGCCAGCAGAAAAAGAGGCACCACGAGTAACTCGGTCTATTCCACAAGAAGAACAACCCGTTGAACAACCAAAGCAACGAGATCCTTTTGATGGTTGGAATGATCCAACAGCCGATACAAGTAACCAATCAAGAAATTCTGATAACGAATTTTCTCATGTTACTAAGCCAGAATTTAACGTATTTAACGATGATGCGGCTAATACGGATGACAATGATGATACTAACTTATCGACTCCACCGTTCTTCAAGAATCGTCGTAAGTAAATAATCTAGCAAAAAGGTGGATTTTTAATCCATCTTTTTCTGTTTAGCACTATTAAGGAGGTTAAAACAATGGCAGCAAATTTCTTAAAAAGTCTATTTGGTGAAGAAGACATTGATGAACAAGATGGTCTCTATGAAACAAGTGAACAAGTTTCAACGCCAGCAAACACAAGTAATAAAGTAGTTTCAATTAATAGCGGGCGTCTTAACCAAATGAGTCAGATTTCCTTATATGAGCCCCGTCTTTATGCAGATGTAAAGCAGATTGCGTCTCAATTATTAGAAGGGCATGCAGTAATCGTTAACTTCACTCAAATGGATGCAAATGTTGCAGCACGGTTAGTAGATTTCTTGAATGGGACCGTTTTTGCAATTGATGGTGAAATGAAACGGATCGGAAAGGAAATTTTCCTCTGTACCCCTAAAAACTATGAAATTTCAGGTAGCTTAACGAGTAATCTAAAAAATGATGGTGATAAATTTTAGTCACTAAAAGGAGTTAACATGATCGCATTTTTATTATGGGCTCTTAATCAATTAGTTGATGCTTATATTTTAGTAATAGTTGTGTGGTGCATTATGTCATGGTTTCCTAATGCACGCAATTCACGACTCGGTGATATTATCAATCGGTTGGTAGAACCTTATATGCATTGGTTTGACTTTATTCCTCCAATTGGTGGGATAAGTTTTGCGCCGATGATCGCTATCCTTGTACTATATTTTGTTCAAGCAGGATTAGCACAAATAGCAGCAATCATTTAATTAATATTAAGAGGAAGTAGATTTGAGCGAAGATAATATTAAACAACATTTTCGTCCGGATGAAGCCACCCTTATTGACCAAGCAAATGACTGGGTAGCCACTGCAGAAGGCCAATATCGTCCTGTCCTCACTCCTTTTTTAAATCCGCGTGAACGTTTTATTGTCCAAACGATTGTTAATCGAAATAACAATGTTAAAATAACAATGTATGGTGGTTGGCAAGGCGCAGAAATGCAACGAGTTTTAATTTATCCGCCTTATTATGAACCCTCTATAGAAGACTTTGCTTTACAGGCTTTAGAGATAAACTATCCTGTTAAGTTTTCAGAACTTCACCATCGGCAAATTATGGGAACATTGATTGGTGAAGGGATGGAGCGGAATGCATTTGGTGATATTTTAACTGACGGGTCGCATTGGCAAGTTATCGTAACGAAACCAATGGCAGAGTATTTACGGAAAAACGTTGAGCACGTTGGTCGAATTAAGGTTAAATGGATTCCGATCGCAACAGAAGCAGTGGTAACACCTAAAGAAGAATGGGTACCGATAGTTACAACAGTTTCATCACTACGGTTAGATGTTGTGATAGCTGCAGGCTTTAATTATTCACGAAACCGGGCAAAGCAATTAATAGAGCATGGTCAAGTTCGATTAAACTGGGAAGAGATTGATCGTCCAGATTATCAAATTGTGGTTCATGATTTGATATCTGTGCGTCATGGTGGTCGCCTCAGAATCGATATGACCAATGGGAAAACAAAAAAAGATAAAGAAAGAATTACCATTTCAGTTGTAAATGCGTAATTTGAATGGAGGAATTTACTCATGAGTTTGACGGTTGATCAAATTAACAATAAGCAATTTAATACTAAGATGCGGGGTTATAATCCTGAAGAAGTTCAAGAATTTATTCAGGAAGTTTCACAAACAGTCCAACAATTAATAACTGAAAATAATAATTTACAAGAGCAAGTACGGGCTAATGATAGCAAGATTAAGTACTTTGCTGACTTGAAAGATTCTTTAAATAAGTCAATTTTAGTTGCTCAAGAGGCCGCTGATAAGGTTAAAAATAATGCTAAGCGTGAAGCAGATATTATGATTCGTGAAGCGCAAAAGCAAGCAACCGATATTGTTTCGGAAGCTAATGATAAGTCAAATCAAGTAATTGAAGACGCTGCTAATTCTACTAAGAAGTTAACAAGTGAAACTAATGATCTTCGTAAACAGACTCGGATCTTCCGTCAACGGCTTCAAGTCATGCTTGAATCTCAATTAGAAGTCATTAAGAGTAATGAATGGGACAAGCTTTTGGAAAATGATGACTTGAGTAAATATGACGAAATTGAAAAAATTTTAGGTAGTCGTCTTGACAGCAGTTCAGCAACCAGTGTAGAATCAACTGCAACAGCTATTAGTGAAGAACAACCTGTTGAATCAGAACAGCCAGTTGCTTCTGCTGAACAACCAGAAGAGAGTGCACCTGCACAACCAACAGCTGTTAACGATGACAAAGGGGCAGATGCACCTGAAACTGTTGTCGTTTTCCCTGATAATAACAAGTAAATCACTAGGATCGTATTTTAATAAAATCGTTGAAGAGAATTGGAATAATTATCGTAACATTAAAGCGAGTCAACAATTGGTGAGAGGTTGATAATGTTTAACTATTCCTGATCATCTCGGAGTACCTCATTTGAGTTAGTTAGAATGAGGCGGTTCATTATCGTTATCTAATGACATGAGGAAACTTTAATCTTAAGGTTTTAAATCCGGGTGGTACCGCGAAGAAGCTTCGTCCCAGTAATGGGAGGAAGCTTTTTTATTATTAAAATACAAGAATTAATGAAAGGGGTAGTTACAATGCGTGTTAAAGATACGTTAAACCTTGGCCGTACTAAATTTCCAATGCGCGGAAAGTTACCTGTAACTGAGGCACAACGGGAACAGCTATGGGAAGAAAATAAAGTTTATGAACTACGACAAAAATTAAATGAAGGAAAGCCTACTTTTGTTTTACATGATGGGCCTCCATATGCTAACGGTAATATTCACATTGGCCACGCTATGAACAAGATTTCTAAAGATTTTATTGTGCGCTATAAGTCAATGTCTGGCTACCGAGCACCTTATGTTCCTGGTTGGGATACTCACGGATTGCCAATTGAACACCAATTGACTAAGTCCGGTTACGACCGTAAGAAGATGAGCTTAACTGAATTCCGTGATCTTTGTCGGGAATATGCCCTTAAGCAAGTTGATAAGCAACGGACTGACTTTAAGCGGTTAGGTGTAAGTGGTGAATGGGATCATCCATACCTTACCCTTGATAAAGAATTTGAAGCTGCTCAAATTCGGGTATTCGGCGAATTTGCTAAGAAAGGTCTATTATACCAAGCTAAGAAGCCAGTTTACTGGTCATGGTCTTCAGAATCAGCCTTAGCAGAAGCCGAAGTTGAATATCATGATGTTGTTGCTAAAACAGCCTTCTTCGTAGAGCAAATTAAAGATGGCAAAGGCCGTTTAGATAATGATACATATTTAGTTGTATGGACGACAACACCATGGACTGTTCCTGCTTCTGAGGCAGTTGCAGTTAATCCAAAGTTTGATTACTCTGTTGTAAATCCAGCAAATGATGACCGGAAATTTGTTGTTGCAACAGATCTGCTTGAGAAATTAGCGGAAAAACTTGGTTGGGAAGATTATGAAGTTGTTGATCATTTAATGGGTCAAGAACTTGAAGGGATGACTACTCAACACCCATACCTTGATCGTGATCTTCTTGTTGGTTTAGCAGATTATGTTACTGCTGATGCTGGTACTGGCCTTGTTCACACTGCTCCTGGATATGGGGATGATGATTACAACTTTGGTAAAAAGTATGACTTGCCAATTTTTGCCCCAATCAATGATCAAGGTGTTTTAACTAAGGAAAACGGTGAAGGCTTTGAAGGGGTATTCTACCAAGATGCTGATGATGTATCTCTTCAAAAGCTAGAAGAAAACAATGCTTTACTTCTTCAAGAGCCATTGCAACACAGTTACCCATTTGATTGGCGGACAAAGCAACCAATCATCTTCCGGGCAACTGATCAATGGTTTGTATCAATTGAAAAGATGCGCCAAAATATTTTAGATGCCTTAGAAGACGTTAAGTATCACCCAGAATGGGGAAAGGTTCGTCTTCGCAATATGATCAAAGACCGTGGTGATTGGGTAATTTCTCGTCAACGTGTTTGGGGTGTACCTCTACCAATCTTCTATGCTGAAGATGGCACACCAATCATGGAAGAAGAAACAATCAACCATGTAGCAGAATTATTTGCTAAGTATGGTTCTAATGTTTGGTTTGAACGTGAAGCAAAAGATCTTTTGCCAGAAGGATACACTAATGAACATTCTCCTAATGGTAAGTTCACTAAGGAAACTGACATTATGGACGTATGGTTTGATTCTGGTTCATCACACCAAGGGGTATTAGCTGAACGTGATTACTTAACATACCCAGCGGACCTTTACCTTGAAGGGTCTGACCAATACCGTGGTTGGTTTAACTCTAGTTTGATTACCAGTGTTGTATGTTCAGGACATGCGCCATATAAGGAAATCGTTTCTCAAGGGTTCACACTTGATAAGCGCGGTAACAAGATGAGTAAATCTCAAGGTAACGTTATCGATCCAAATAAGGTTGTTCAACAAATGGGTGCGGAAATTATCCGGTTATGGGTAATGAGTGCTGATACTTCGGCTGATGTTCGTGTATCGATGGGAACATTCCAACAGATTTCCGAAGCATATCGTAAGTTGAGAAATACGTTCCGCTTCTTACTTGCTAATACTAGTGACTTCAATCCTGAAGAAAATACTGTTTCTTATGAGAAGTTACAATCGGTAGACAAGTACATGTTGGTTAAACTTAACCACTTCTTGAAGACAATGCGGGAAGATTTTGATAACTATGACTTCCTTGATGCTTATAAGGTATTGATCAATTTTGTAAACAACGATCTTTCAGCTTTCTACATGAACATTGCTAAAGATGTGCTCTATATTGAGGCTGAAAATTCAGAAGTTCGGCGGTCAATGCAAACTGTCTTCTATGATATCCTTTTGACACTTGTTAAGCTTCTTACACCAATCCTTCCTCACACTACAGAAGAAGTATGGAGCTACATGAATGAACCGGAAGATTTTGTTCAATTAACTGAAATTCCAGATCCACGGACATTCGCTGGTGAAGAAGAGCTATTGAGCAAGTGGGATGACTTTATGGAAGTACGTTCACATGTTCTGAAGAGTCTTGAAGAGGCACGGAATGCTAAGCTAATCGGTAAATCTCTTGAAGCTCAAGTTGATCTTTACTTAACCGATGACCAAAAGCAATTACTTGATAGTCTTAATGAAAACATTCAATTATTGCTAGGGGTTTCTGCTCTTCATGTACATCCAGCTGATGAAGCGCCTGCTGATGCTGACCAATACAACGATGGGGTAGCAGTTAAGGTTACAACCGCTAATGGTGAAACTTGTGCTCGTTGTCGTATGGTCAAGGAAGACGTTGGCAGTGATCCAGCATATCCTGAATTATGTGCTCGCTGTGCTGCTATTGTTCGGGAAAACTTCCCTGAAACAGCAGAAGATGGTTTAGAAGAATAATAATCTCTAAAAAAACTGGTTTTCGTTATCCAGTAAATGACAATTATTTTTAAGCGGTGTAAAATACCAAGTGACACTTGTTGCTTGGTATTTTATTATGGAGTTGGTAAAAATGCTCAAAGGAAAAGTAAAAAGTTTTGACGAACAAAAAGGATGGGGCTTTATTACAGTTCCCCATGAAGGAGAAATTTTTGTTCATTATAGTGGAATTGAAGGAACGCGTCGTCGCATCCTTCACCCTGATGAAGAGGTCTCATTAGTAATTGTTCAAGGACAAAAGGGACCGCAAGCAGCACATGTTCGTGTTTTAAGATAAGGATGGGTTCTAATGGAATTTGAAGAGCGACCAATAAGTAGTAAAACAGTTTTTCACGGCCATTTAATCGATGTTGAAGTACAGCAAGTTATCACCCCACATGGTAATAAAACACAACGAGAAATCGTCCACCACGCACCAGCAATTGCGATTTTGGCTTTGACGGCTGATAATAAAATGATTCTTGAAAAACAGTGGCGCGCACCAATTGCAAAAACAACCCTTGAAATTCCTGCGGGGAAGCTCGATCAACGTGATGCTGATAATGCTCTTCATGCGGCTAAACGTGAATTAAATGAAGAAACAAGGTATGAAGCAACAAGTTTAAAAAAGATTTCTTCATTTTATACTTCTGTTGGTTGTATGGATGAATACATGACTCTTTATTTGGCCACGGGATTAAAACGGGTTAGCAACGAGCTGCCGCAAGATCAAGATGAACAATTGATGTTAAAAGAAGTAACTTTACCACAAGCGCTTGAAATGATTGATCAAGGCGAAATTGAAGATGCTAAGACAATCATGGCAATCTATTACTGGCAAGGAATGAACAACCGTGGATAATAAACAACAAGATGAGCAACAATCACGTATGTCACGTAGCCAATATCGTCAACAGCAACGTCAGACTGAACAGCAACCTATTAATGAAGCAACAGAAAATACAACTGATCAACCTTATAGTCGCGAAGCAGTTGCTAGTCAACGTCATGACGAAACAGTGGCAGAAAAAACGGCGCGCTTGAAACGCCGCTTAAATATTGCAATCATTGCTTTGATTGTGGCAATTATTATTGTTTACTTAATACTATTTTATGTTGGATAGAAAAAGGAGAAAAATATGCGATTTGGAATTATTTGTGCAATGCCTGAAGAAATTAAAGAATTAACTGCAAAGTTATCTGATAAACAAGAGAAGAAAATCGGGGGTAAATCCTACCTTTTCGGTAAAATCAATAATCAAGACGTTGTATTAGTAGAATCTGGAATTGGTAAAGTGGAAGCTGGGATTACTACTGAACATTTAATTACCGATTGTGGGGCAGATGTTGTGATTAATTCTGGATCAGCTGGTGGAATTGGTGAAGGGTTACATGTTGGTGATATTGTAATTTCAACTGAAACGGCCTACCATGATGTTGATGCAACTGCATTTAATTACCGTTATGGCCAACTCCCAGGAAAAGAACCACGCTTTAAGGCTTCTGACCAATGGGGACAAGCCTTAGAAAAAGCCGGTGAAAAGACTGGCTTAAATGTAAAACGAGGATTAATTGTTTCTGGTGATCAATTTATTGCAAGTTCAGAAGCAATTAAAGAGATTTTGAATAATTTCCCTGATGCACTTTCTAGTGAAATGGAAGGGGCAGCGGTTGGACAAGTTGCCACTGACCACCAAATTCCATATGTGGTAGTTCGGGCAATGTCTGATACAGGTGATGAAGATGCCGGCGTTAGTTTTGACGACTTTATTATTGATGCCGGAAAACGCTCTGCAAATATGCTTCTTCAGCTCTTTGCAGATTTAGATAAGTAAATGGAAGGATGAAAAACTCGTGAGTGAGATTTATTTGGATAATGCAGCAACAACCCCAATGACCCCAGAAGTAATTGCGGAAGTGACTAAACAAATGCAAGAATCATGGGGAAATGCCTCAACTGGTTACTCTTATGGGCGTCATGCCAAACTTGTAATGGAAGATAGTCGTCACATTCTTGCCCAAAGCATTAATGCTGACGATAATGAGATTATC
The DNA here is from genome assembly GCF_000016825.1 of Limosilactobacillus reuteri subsp. reuteri. Classification (NCBI taxonomy): domain Bacteria; kingdom Bacillati; phylum Bacillota; class Bacilli; order Lactobacillales; family Lactobacillaceae; genus Limosilactobacillus; species Limosilactobacillus reuteri. Next base: position 671,949 of record NC_009513.1, read on the forward strand.
TTTACTAGTGGGGGAACTGAAAGTGATAATACTGCTATTATCCAAACTGCTTTTAAACGGCAGAATCTTGGTAAGCATATTATTACAACTGCCATTGAGCATGAGGCAGTCTTAAAACCTCTCCATTTTTTAGAAGAACATGGCTTTGAGGTAACCTATTTACCAGTTGATGAAAATGGTAATATCTCAATTGATGATTTTAAGGCCGCTCTTCGTGATGATACGATTTTAGTAACCATTATGATGGAAAACAATGAAGTGGGTAGTCAAATGCCTATCCATGAGATTGGTGAAATTTTGAAGGAACATCAAGCATGGTTTCATACAGATGCTGTTCAAGCATATGGACTGTTGCCAATCGATGTTAAAGCTGACCACATTGATATGCTTTCAACATCTGCCCATAAGATTAATGGGCCAAAGATGATGGGCTTTTTATATCGTCGTGATGGCATTAGTTTTCCAAGCTTTATTAAGGGTGGAGATCAAGAAACTAAACGCCGTGCGGGGACTGAAAATGTGCCTGGAATTGCCGGTTTTGCTAAAGCGGTAGAATTAAACACGCCGGAAGTAAAAGAAGAACGGCGCGATCGTTATTACGTCTTTAAGCAAAAGATTGTTAACGCACTTAAGGAAAATAATGTTGATTTTGAAATTAATGGTCAAATCAACAAAACTCACGTACTTAACTTATGGTTTAAAGGCATTTCAACTTATGTTATCCAGACAGACTTAGACCTTGCAGGCATCGCAGTCTCTGGTGGGTCTGCATGTACGGCGGGTAGTATTGAGCCATCTCACGTTTTAACAGCGATGTTTGGCGCTGATAGCCCCCGAATTAGTGAATCAATTCGAATTAGTTTTGGCGGGTTAAATACGGAAGAAGATATTGATCAGTTAATTGCTACGATTGTTAAAACCGTTGAAAACCTAAAGAAAATTAATGGGGATAATTAAAATGGAATTTACAAAAACAGTACAAATTTCTGGTGATAAGGATAAATACACAATTAGCCCAGAGATAAAAAAATATGCTTTGCTTGATTTAGGATTTGAACAGACGAACCGGGGAAACTTTGAATATTTAGGAAGTCTTGATACTGATAATCCATTTAAACCTGTAGCCCGTCTTCGGATTTTAATTAACAGTGATTTAGACGGTTTTAAAATGGAGACTCTTTCGGGAAATGGTTTAAGAAAAATTAATATTTTTAATCACCAACGCGCAGCTGAATTTATTCAACAATATCACTATATTTTAGATGAAATGGTTGCCCGGCAAATATTCACTAAATAAAAACTGTGCAGGGATTGAAATACTCTGGTACAATGGTTAACACTGGATGCATGCGACCTTCAATCGTAGATTATTCCAGAATCTATACGAAATGATGGTGATAATTAATGGCTGATAATAGTCATACACGTGTGGTAGTAGGAATGAGTGGAGGAGTCGACTCTTCAGTGACGGCTCTTCTCTTAAAGCGCCAAGGATACGATGTTGTTGGTGTCTTCATGAAAAACTGGGATGACACTGATGAAAATGGTGTTTGTACTGCCACTGAAGACTACAAAGATGTAGCAAAAGTTGCTTCTAAGATTGGGATTCCATACTATTCTGTTAACTTTGAGAAGGAATACTGGGATCGGGTTTTCAAGTATTTCATTGCTGAATACAAGAAAGGTCGTACACCAAATCCTGATGTTATTTGTAATAAAGAGATCAAGTTCAAGGCTTTTATTGAATATGCTAACCAATTAGGTGCTGATTACGTTGCTACTGGGCACTATGCTGATGTAAAGCGTGATGAGAACGGCCGGATGCACTTGATGCGTGCTAAAGACCAACACAAGGATCAAACTTACTTCTTAAGTCAACTTGATTACAAGCAGTTGGATAAGGTAATGTTTCCATTAGCTGGCTACACTAAGCCAGAAATTAGAAAGATTGCTGAAGAAGCAGGGCTTGCTACTGCTGATAAGAAGGATTCTGTTGGGATTTGCTTTATCGGTGAGGATGGTCATTTTCGTGAATTCTTGAGTCAATATATTCCAGCACAACCGGGAAATATGGAAACCCTTGATGGCAAAGTTGTTGGTCAGCATATGGGCTTAATGTATTACACCATCGGTCAACGTCGTGGGCTTGGCCTTGGTGGTAATAAGGAAAGTAATGAGCCATGGTTTGTAATCGGTAAGGATATGAAGAAGAACGTTCTTTATGTTGGTCAAGGATACGAAAACAGCCATCTTTATGCTACTCATCTTGAAGCGAGTGATATTCACTGGGTTGATGATGTTGTAAGTCGTTATGGGCGTGATTTTCATTGTACGGCCAAGTTCCGCTACCGTCAGACAGATGTTGGCGTTACTGTTCATTTGTCAGATGATGATCAAATGGTAACAGTTGAATTTGATGATCCTGCACGGGCCATCACTCCAGGTCAAGCAGTTGTCTTTTACGATGGAGAGGAATGCCTTGGGAGTGCGATTATTGATCGTGCTTACAGTCATGACCGGCAGCTTCAATACGTTTAATTCATATTTTTAGACTTTAAAGAAGGCAGGGGTAATTTCACTTTTGCCTTCTTAAATATACATAAAGTAATAACTCTGTGATAAACAATTGCCGCAAACTCTGGTAAGATAGTAAATAAAAGGGGTAACGACAGAGATGACAAAAGTTTATTTAATCCGGCATGGAAAAACGCAATGGAATTTAGAATCCCGTTATCAAGGTGCCAATGGCGATTCACCGTTACTAAAGGATAGTTATCGAGAAATTGAATTATTAGCAAGTTCTTTACAAAGGATTCCGTTTGAATACGCTTATACTAGTCCTTTAAAGCGTGCGCGCGTAACAGCTCAGGCATTATTGAACCATTTGAATCCAGAAATCCCATTAACAATTGATAGTCGGTTAAAAGAATTTAATTTAGGCAAAATGGAAGGAATGCATTTTGAAGACGTTGCGGCAAAATGGCCTGAAGTCTTAAAAAACTTTCGTCATCATCCTGATAAATATGATGAATCATTAGTAGAAGGAGAAAGTTTTCTAGAAGTAATCGCTCGTTTCCGTGCAGCAATTGAAGAGTATTGTCGCCAGTATCCTAATGGTAATATTCTCGTGATTTCACACGGAGCTGCCTTGAATGCTGCCATTAATGCATTGATTGGAACACCGCTTGCTCACTTGAAAGATCGTGGTGGACTAAGCAATACATCAACGACGATTCTTACTACTAATGATGGTCGCCATTTTGAACTTGAAAAATGGAATGATACATCTTACCTTCACAAGAGCAAGGTTGATCCGACTGATACGATTTAAGAGGTGATATTAATGACAGAGAAAAAAGATTTTCGTGATCCTAAGAAAAAGGAAACAGAAAAATTAGTTCATAAACTAGTTGAAGCAATTGATGAGCATCCAGATAAAGTAAATAATTATTATGATTTAGGTTCTTTGCTAACCCGGTTAAATGACTATCAACAAGCAGAAGAACTCTTTATGAAGGCTTTGGGGATTTTTGAGGCAAAGGGTGACAAGGATGCTATGAACCTCTTAAACTATGGTCTTGGTAACCTTTACTATGAGATTGGCAAAGTTAACGAAGCAATTAAGCTTTATAATAAGATTGATGACTCCAAACTCAAAGCTGATTCTTATCTTATGTTAGCCCAAAGCTATATGAAAAAAGGACAATACAAGCAAGCTGTTGCTTATGGATTAACTGCCCTTGAATTACGTCCAGATGATCCTGAAATTAATCAGGTAATCGGTGACTCATTATTAGCATTAGGCGAATTTAAACAGGCTAAAGCTTACTATGATGCAATTCTAAAGTATCATCCAGGACGTGCTGATACACAATTTAATCGCGGAATTGTAGCGATGGTTCTTGGTGAGCCATACAAAGACTACCTTGCGCAAGCTAAGCAGTTAGATCCTAATTACTACCATAAGAGTGAGCAACGACTTAATGATATTGAAAAAACGCTTCAGGCAACGCAAAAGAAAGATTAGCAACATGAAAGGATGACTTCTATGGCTGAAGAAATCGACCTATTTAAGACGCCAACGGAGCCGTCTTTTTTTATTGGTCAGGTACAATCTGAGATTTTTACTAGTCCAGATTCGTTTTTTAAGGTTTTAATTGTCTCGGTTGAAGAAGCAAATTTTGATTGGCACGAGCCGGAGATTACTGTAACGGGAAGTTTTGGTGATCTTAGTGATGATCAGACTTACCGCTTTGAGGGAAAAATTGTTGAGCATCCGCGATATGGGCAACAGTTTCAAGCGACTTCTTACCATGTCAATCGGCCCACAAGCAAGGATGGGTTAATTGATTTCTTGTCTGGAAAACAGTTTACCGGAATTGGAAAAAAGACGGCTGAAAAAATTGTCGATAAATTAGGAACGGATGCGATTAATAAAATTATTGCTGACCCCCATGTTTTAGATGAATTAAAACTCCGCAAAGCAGTTAAGGATTCATTAGTTGATAATTTACGAGCACACCAGGGGATGGACCAGATTATTATCGGCCTAAATGATCTCGGCTTTGGCGCTAACCTTAGTAGTGCAATTTTTGACAAGTACGGAGAAGAAACTCTGCATATTATTAATGAAAATCCTTACCAACTCGCTGCTGAGATAGATGGAATTAGCTTTAATCGGGCTGATCAGGTGGCACAGAAATTAGGAATCGCCACGGATGATTCACGTCGAATTGATGCCGCAATTATCCAGACGCTTGATGACTTGACAATGGAGACTGGTGATACATTTACTACAACAAAACCTCTTCTGCAGCAAACTATCCAGTTGCTTGCCCAAGGAAGTGGGGGTCGTGTTTCGACCGATTTAATTGCCAACCAAATTGTTGAGCTAGAGAAAAATCAAGCAATTAGTTATGCGGATGAAAAAATTTATCCAACTGCCCTTTATAACGCGGAATGGCAAATTGCTGATCACTTACATCGTCTTCTTACCGTTGACCAGGAAAAAGTACCAGCAACGACTATTGAGAAAACAGTTACGAAGGTTGCCGATCAATCGGGGATAACCTATGACCAAGTTCAAAAAGAGGCCATCAAAACAGCCTTAAATAGTAAAGTTATGCTTCTTACGGGAGGCCCAGGAACGGGAAAAACAACAATTATTAAAGGGATTGTAGCAAGTTATGCGAAAATTCATGATCTTTCATTGGACGTAAATGAATATAAAGAAAAGTCATTTCCTGTTTTACTAGCTGCTCCTACAGGCCGTGCTGCTAAACGAATGAGTGAAGCTACTGATTTACCAGCAAGTACAATTCACCGCTTGCTAGGGCTTAATGGCCGGGAAATGCCAACTGATATGAATGCCCGCGATTTAGAAGGCTCGTTATTGATTATTGATGAAATGTCGATGGTCGATACCCTCTTGTTTAAGACTCTTATTCAAGCCGTCCCTACTTCTATGCATGTAGTTTTGGTAGGTGATAAAGACCAATTACCATCTGTTGGTCCCGGGCAAGTTTTCCATGATCTTCTTGACTTTGCAGAACTGCCCAAAGTTGAACTGACCAATATTCACCGCCAGGCTGCTGATTCAACAATTATCCCATTAGCTCATGCTATCAAAGAGGGTAAGCTACCATCAGATCTAACGAATAAAATGCCAGATCGATCATTTATCTCATGCCATGCTAACCAAGTGCCAAGTGTGGTTCAACAAATTATTGACCTTTCTAAAAAACGAGATTATTCCGCAAATGATATTCAAATCTTGGCACCAATGTACCGTGGACAGGCAGGGATCGATCGTTTGAATGAGCTTGCACAACAGGCGTATAATCCTCCAGCTAATGGAAAGCAAGAAGTCGATTTTAGGGGACTAACTTTTCGTGTTGGAGATAAGGTTCTGCAACTCGTTAATGTTCCAGAAAAGAACATTTTTAATGGTGACATTGGAAAAATCACAGCAATTGAAAGCGGTAGGACAGTCGGTAAGAAAAATGAATCAATTACTGTCGATTTTGATGGTAATGAAGTGAGTTATAGCCGCATGGAATGGAATCAATTACGGTTAGCTTATTGTATTTCGATCCATAAAGCACAGGGAAGTCAGTTTAAGATGGTTCTTTTGCCAATTGTTCAGCAGTTTAGCCGGATGCTTCAACGAAATCTTTTATATACAGCGATTACTCGTGCCGCAGAAAAGCTAGTTTTGATCGGTGAGCCATATGCGGCTGTGACTAGTGTAAAAAATGAAGCAGTTAACCGAAAAACTTCTTTGGTTGATCGCCTCGGTAGGGTTTGGAATAGGCATGGTGAACTAAAATCAAACTTAGATCATCAAACAGATTCATTAACAAAAGAACTTGCTAGTTCCCAACCAGTTCAAAAACAAACTGAACAATTAATAAATAATGATGCTCAGCAATATATTCTAACAGCTGATCTCATTAATTCAGATACAATTGATCCATTAATCGGAATGGAAAATATTAGCTTACAAAGTTTGCATCAAGTCAAATAATACTTGCTTGAACAGTAATTTGTTGTCATAATAGTTATGATTATTGTCGAACTTTAAAGGAGTATAAAAATGACCCAGATAAAAAATGCCGATAATGTGCGTTTATTTTCACTAAATTCAAATCCAAAACTAGCTGAACAAATTTCTCAACGCGTGGGGATTCCGTTGAGTAAAGCTTCCATTAGTCATTTTGCTGATGGTGAAATTAAAATTACAATTGACGAAAGTATTCGTGGCTGTGAGGTTTATGTCATCCAGTCAGTTTCTGATCCGGTTAACACTAACTTGATGGAACTATTGATTATGGTTGATGCTTTACGACGGGCAAGTGCAGCCAAGATTAACGTAGTAATGCCATACTATGGTTATGCACGTCAAGATCGAAAAGCACGAAGCCGTGAACCAATTACAGCTAAGTTGATCGCCAACCTTCTTGAAATGGATCAAATTAGCCGACTAGTAACGATTGACCTTCATGCTCCTCAAGTTCAAGGTTTCTTTGATATTCCTGTTGATCATCTTCAAGCAACCAGTCTTTTTACCAAATATATTGAAGAGCAAAACTTGGGGGATGATATTGTAGTAGTTGCCCCTGATCATGCCGGTGTTAATTTAGCACGGAAATATGCTGAACGAATTAAAGCGTCTATTGCGATTATTGACAACCGTAACGATGAAGTTCGGGAACGGACTGAACAAGAAGTACCTGAGTATGTAATTGGAGACGTAAAGGGAAAGACTGCGATTATTGTTGACGATATTGTTGATACTGGTGTCCGGATGAACTTATCTGCGCAAGCCTTGAAGAATTTTGGGGCAGCTAAGGTTTATGGTATTGCTACGCACGCAGTATTATCAGCCGATGCGGTAAATACGTTGCAAAATTCTCCTCTTGAAAAGATGATTGTAACAGATACAATTCAATTGCCAAAAGAGAAAGAATTCTCTAAGTTGGTTCAATTATCAGTGGACGATTTATTAAAAGAAGCAATTGTTCGTATCCACAATAACCAATCAATTGATACATTGTTTAATCGTAAATAAATTAAAAATCGATGAAAATTCAGAGTTGAAACTGAATTTTCATCGATTTTTATCTTTTAAATTTTTTTAATTTTCAAATTTTAAGGAAGGTAGTGAATTAACAAAAGCCAAATATGCTTTGTTTTCAGCCGTTTCAACGCTACTGCTTTGAAGCTCATCAAGATTTTCTTGGTGAATTGTTGACTCCTCTACAGTAATAATATTAGTAAACGTAGCATTACCGATTAATTCGATCCAGTAGTTGTAGTCATCACGGTGAAGAATTGTCTTGACCATGCCACCAGGATTGTAAACACTAATTGGTTCATTAAATGATGCTGCGTCTGGATGAGTGAGGGCTAAAGCGAGACTAGTGGCAGACATACCTGTTCCACAAGCATTTGTAAAGCCGACTCCTCGTTCAAACGTTTTTACAAAGAGTTTGTTATGACCGAGAATATGGCCAAAGTTAACATTTACTCCATCGCTGAAGTAAGGATTATCACTATTTAACCGTGTACCTAATTCTTTAAGCGCTGAGCCATTTAGTTCTTCCATACTAACAAAACTAATTAAGTGGGGATTAGGAACAGCAAGGGCTGAAAAACGGAGGCTAGGATATAATTCAGGGACGAGGGTGTCTAATAGGCGCTTGTGACCAAGATTATCAAATGGCAAAGCAGTGCGGTCAAACTTTACTGGTGAAATTTCAACGGCAAAAGCGGGAACTCCGGGTGCAAGGTCTTCATGCTGACGAACACGAAGACTAGCATTCATTGTATCGACTTTAAAATCGGTTAAATTATCACGTTCTGCTACATAGCGAGCAACCGTTCTTAAACCATTGCCGCACATTGAGGCCTCACTGCCATCTGCGTTAATTACCCGCATTTGTGCTGCTGATCCTGGTCTAGTTGGATGGTTAACAACTAAAACGCCATCAGCACCACCGAGAACGCCATTTTGTGCATCGGTTATTTGCTGGGTAAACGAAACTAATTCTTCATCGTTAAGGGGATTGGTCAGTTGTGTTTGGTCAAGAATAAAAAAGGCATTTTGTGATCCGTGGACTTTTAATAATTGCACCATAAATAGTTCCTCCTAATTTGCGAAAAAGCGATGGTAAATAGCTCGAACAGCTTCATCTGCATCTTCGTTGTATGTCCCAATCATAATTGCAATTCGTGAAGCTCCTTGATTAATCATGGGAACCGCAATGTGTTTTTCAGCTAGGGGCATTAAAATATCATCGATTACCCCCGTGCGATTACGCATACCTTCACCAACAACCATGGTAATTGCATAATTGTCAATCCATTCTAAACGGTCAGGATTAATCTCTTCTTGAATTTCATTGCAGATGGTATCGATTAATTGGTCATTAATTGCATTCCGATCAAGGATAATTGTTATATCATCGATTCCTGAAGGCATATGTTCGTATGAGACGTTGTGCTTTGCGAGAATTTCAAGGATCCGAAGAGTAAAACCTGCTTGCTTGTTAAGGAGATATTTGTGCAGGTAGAGGGCTGCAAAGTGTTTTCCGCTCACGACCCCCGTTACAATGTCGCTTGGTTGAAAATCTTTATCAGGGACAATCATTGTTCCTGGCTTTTCAGGGTCATTAGTATTACGAACATTGATTGGAATATTTCCTTGAATGGCAGGAATCAGTGCTTCATCGTGAAAGACGGAAAAACCAGCGTAAGATAGTTCCCGCATTTCTCGGTAAGTCATGGTTGTAATTGGTTGCGGATGATCAACAATTTGTGGATTGGCTGAGTAAATAGCATCAACATCGGTGAAATTTTCATAAGTGGAGGCGTGAAGACCGCGCGCAAGAATCGCACCGGTGATATCAGAACCGCCACGGGAAAAAGTAGCAATGTGTCCGGCAAGGGTGAGACCATAGAAACCGGGGAATATTAATAATTCGTTTTCATTAAACGTAAAATGACTCAAGTTTGCATATGTTTCTGGGATAACATTAGCATTATTGGGAGTTCCAGTAACAATAATACCAGCTTCACTTGGTGTCACAAAACGTGCTTCATAACCTAAATGCTGCAAAAGGATGGCCATTAGTTGGGCATTTAAGCGTTCACCATGAGCTTTGAAAGCAGCCAAGAGATAGTTATCATTTGGATACGTATGGTTAGGAAGGCCTTCCAGTCGTTCGGCTAGCGGAATTAATTTATCTGCTGGTAAGCCAAAATAAGCAGCAATCTCTTGATATCGATTTAAAATTTGTTCAACGATTTCTTGAGGGTTTTGGCCTGCAATTACTGTTTGGGCATATTTAATCAGTAAGTCAGTAACCTTAATATCATCGGCAAAACGTTTACCCGGTGCAGAAGTGACAATTACCCGGCGTTGTGGGTCAGAGGTAATAATATTAATTGCATTTTGAAAGGCTTCTCCATTAGCCAGAGAACTTCCACCAAACTTTACGACTTTCATACTTAAAATACTCCTTTGAGATAATTAGGGTTGCTAATTTATCTCTAAAATAATTTAATCGAATTCTAACACATTGGAGGTGACATGCAAGCCTTTAAGTTACGAAAATTTAGTGAAATTAACTTTCTTACATCTAATAGATTAAAAAAACTTTTTTAAATTTAATTATTTATATTGACATTCTCATAAAAGACTTATAAGCTATGTATAAATCGAAGAGGCGCAACCGACACTAGTAAACTAATTTAGTTCGCCAAGACATTGAGGTTAGTTGAACAGGGAAGTTGCCGAAGCGCTTAGTTTGGCATATTAAGCAGCTGGGTCGTAGTTGAATAAGCTACGGACTGTCGCAGGACAATAAGAGCCTGCGTTGCGCTATCGACAAATCAGAATGGATAAGTGAATTCCACTGTTTGTTTGCGCAGACAGTGGATTTTTTTATACAGCCTCTTTACTACAAACTTCATGGAGGAATTACAAATGAACGAACAAATTTCTGATCAACAAATAAACGCTGCTGGTCACCTAACAATTGGGGGATGTGATGCAGTTGATTTAGCTCACCGGTTTGGTACCCCGTTAGTTGTTTATGATGTTCAACAGATTCGTAACCAGATCCGAGCATTTAAGCAGGTTTTTGAAGAAAACAGTGTTGATTATGCAGTTAGCTATGCAAGTAAAGCTTTTTCAGCAATCGCAATGTATCAAGTAGTTGCTGCAGAAGGTGCGCATGTTGATGTTGTTTCTGGTGGTGAATTGTATACGGCAATCAAAGCGGGCTTTCCAATGGCTAATGTTAGTTTTCACGGGAATAATAAATCACGGGAAGAATTGGAAATGGCAATTGACCATCACGTGGGAACAATCATGATTGATAACTTCCATGAGATTGAATTGCTGGCAGACGTTTTGGAAGAGCATGATGCGCATGTTGATGTGATGTTGCGAATTACTCCTGGAATTTCTGCTCATACAAATAAGTACATTCAAACTGGTCAAGTTGACAGTAAATTTGGATTTGACCTTCAATCAGGACAGGCAGATGAGGCGTTAACAAAAGTTCTTGAAAATCCCCGGATGCAAATGAAAGGATTGCATGCCCATATTGGTTCACAGATTTTTGAACTTGCGGGATTTGAAGGAGTAGCTAAGAAGTTAGTTGAAGTTGCCGCCCACTGGCAAGAAAAATTCAACTACCAAGCTGCTGTGATCAACGTTGGAGGTGGCTTTGGAATTCGTTATGTAAAAGATGATACACCACTTGCTCCAGAAGAATTTGTGGCAGCAATTATTAAGGCCATCAAAACTGAAATTAAAGAAACAAACCTTGCCATGCCGGCAATCTGGATAGAACCAGGACGCTCAATCGCGGGGCCTGCTGGCTATAATCTTTATACTGTTGGATCACGTAAAGATGTACCAGGATTGAAGCCATATGTAACAGTTGATGGCGGGATGGGCGATAACATTCGTCCAGCACTTTATGAAGCACAATATGAAACGGTCTTAGCAAATAATCCTCGGGCGGAATTGGTTGAACATGTTCGGGTGGCAGGAAAGTATTGCGAGTCTGGTGATATCCTTAGTCAGAATCAGGCATTACCGGCTACGAAACCAGGGGATGTCTTGGCAATGCTTGATACTGGTGCTTATGGCTATTCAATGGCTTCAAATTATAATCGGAATCCTCGTCCAGCAGTTGTCTTTGCAGAAAAAGGCACAGCCCAGGTTGTAATTAAACGAGAAACTTACGATGATTTAATTCATTTGGATGAACCATACCAACAATAATGTGACATATATAAAGGAAGAAAGAGGTAAATAATTATGGCTGAATTAGATGCACAAACAATCATTAACTACATTAGTAACGCACCCAAGAAGACACCGGTAAAGGTCTACCTTAAAGGAAATTTGGGTGATTTAGAATTTCCCGCAGAAGTAGAAACATTTCTTGAACAGCATACGGGTGTTATTTTCGGTGATTGGACAGTTATCGAACCGTTATTAAAGGAATACAGTTCAGCAATTGAATCTTACCATGTGGAAAACGATGCGCGTAATTCAGCAGTTCCTTTGCTTGATTTGAAGAATATTAATGCCCGCATTGAGCCGGGAGCAATTATTCGCGATAAAGTGCTTATTGGTGACAATGCTGTCATTATGATGGGCGCAACAATTAATATTGGTGCTGAAATTGGTGCCGATTCGATGATTGATATGGGGGCAGTTCTTGGTGGCCGTGCAATTGTTGGTCGCCACTGTCATATTGGTGCTGGTACTGTCTTAGCTGGAGTTGTTGAACCGGCTTCAGCTGAACCAGTCCGCATTGATGACAATGTAATGGTTGGCGCCAATGCGGTGGTAATTGAAGGGGTTCATGTAGGAGAAGGAGCTGTCATTGCTGCTGGGGCAATTGTTACTCATGATGTGGCTCCTCATACGATGGTTGCGGGAGTTCCTGCTAAGTTTATTAAAAATGTCGATGATCAAACCGCTGGCAAGACCGAATTAGAGGATGATTTACGGAAGCTCTAGGAGGAGTTCAAGATGTTAACAGAAGAAGAATTAATTCAAATTCGTCGTCACCTCCATCAAATTCCAGAGCTGGCTCTTCAAGAATTTGACACTCACCAATACTTAGTGGAGACGATTGCTGGTTTTAACCAAGCCTTTTTAGAAGTTCGTACCTTTAAGGAATTACCAACTGCTCTCATGGTGTTGGTGCATGGTAAGAATCCACAACGAACAATTGGGTATCGAACAGACATCGATGCTTTACCAGTTGAGGAACAAACAGGTTTACCATACTCATCAACCCATCCGGGAGTAATGCACGCCTGTGGTCATGATATTCATATGACGGTTGCATTAGGGGTATTGAATTATTTTAGTGAACACCAGCCGCAAGATAATATCCTGTTTTTCTTTCAACCGGCCGAAGAAAGCGAAAATGGTGGAAAGCGGGCATATGAACTGGGTTTGTTTAGTGGAAAGTGGAAACCAGATGAGTTTTACGGGTTGCATGATAATCCTGATTTGCCAGCAGGCGCAATTGGTTGTCGGATGGGGACCTTGTTTGCGGGAACCACGGAAGTTAATATTGATCTCAATGGTAAGGGCGGTCACGCGGCGTATCCTCAAAATGCTAATGATACCGTCGTTGCGGCAGCATCATTGATTCTTCAAGTACAGACTGTGATTTCGCGGAGTATCGATCCTATTCAAAGTGGTGTAATTACCTTAGGAAAGATTGACGGCGGGACGATTCGAAATGTTATTGCTGGACATACGCGGATTGAAGGAACGATTCGGGGACTAACGCAGACGATGATTGAAACTATTGATAACCGCTTGAAGGACGTATGTGAAGGAATCGGGTGTAGTTTTAACATGGATGTTTCCCTTGAATTAAATCAGGGTGGCTATTGGCCAGTAGAGAATAATCCAGAATTAACAAAACGGTTTATCCATTATATGGAAGAGACACCAACTGTAAACTTTATCGAAACAGAACCCGCAATGACCGGGGAAGATTTTGGCTACTTACTGGCTAAATTTCCGGGAACCATGTTTTGGCTTGGGGTTGAAGATGATTCACAATTGCATTCGGCCACCCTTACCCCTAATGAAAAAGCAATTAAACGTGGAGTAGATGCGATTACTGGTTTTCTTGAATATCGAATGCAAAATTAGTAGGGAATAAATAATGGAGGAAAGAATATGACATTATTACAAAATGCAGACTTAATGACGGCAATTGTAACCCCCTTTGATGACGAGGAAAATATTGATTATGGTCGTTTAGAATATTTGACAAATTACTTAATTGAACATGGGAGCAACGGTTTTGTTATCGGGGGGACTACTGGGGAAACTCCAGAACTCACTCATGATGAAAAAATTGAGCTATACCAACATTTCGGTGAAATTGTAAACGGACGGGTTCCGGTTATTGCTGGAACTGGAAGCAATAATACTAAGGAAACGATTGCCTTTACTAATGAGGTTGCGCAAATTAACGGTATCGATTATGCCCTTGTTGTTGTTCCTCCTTATAACAAACCTAACCAACGGGGAATGGTTGCTCATTTCACAGCAGTTGCGGATAGTGTTGACCTCCCAATCATCATTTACAACATTCCTGGTCGTACAGGGGTAAAGATGGCTCAGGAAACCGTAGTAGAATTGTCTCACCATCAAAATATCGCCGCTGTAAAACAATGTACATCTTTGGAAGAACTTGAATACATTGTTGAACACCGCGACCCTGATTTTGCAGTTTTCACAGGTGAAGATGCACAGGCGCTAACTGCCCGGGTTTTAGGAGCAAATGGGGTTATCTCGGTTGCTTCCCATACTTATGTCGATCAAATGCGCCAAATGTATGACTCACTATACCGAGGCGATTATCAAACTGCTGGTAAGTTGCAACGGTGGCTAACTCCCCGGATGGCCGCTTTGTTTATGTTCCCATCACCATCACCAGTTAAAGCAGTTTTGAATGCGCAAGGTTTTAACGTTGGTAGTTGTCGATTACCAATTCTTCCATTAAATGAAGAAGAAAAACGCAAATTAGAGACTGCCTTATCATTACCTACTAATTCGTTGACTGCCAAGAACTTACCTTTAAATTTGGGGGAATAAAGCATGAAAAAAGTTTTAATTGCTGGTGCGACTGGAGCAATGGGACAAAAGGCAGTTGATCTAGTGAACTCACTCGCTGGGTTTGAAATTACCGCTGCGCTTGCACCAACCTTAACAAAAGAGAATATGACTGATTTTCACCTTGCATCATCTGTTCAGCCTTATCAAACTTTGGATGAAATTGAAGATGGAGTTGCTGATATTTGGATTGATTTTACCTTGCCAAGTGCTGTTTATCAGAATGTTAAGTTTGCACTTGAACATGGAATGAGGCCGATTGTTGGAACGACCGGCTTAACCGATGAACAACAAGCAGACCTGGTGCGCCTCAGTGAAGAAAAACAGATAGGTGGATTGATCGCTGCTAATTTTGGGATGTCGGCAGTTCTTCTTATGAAATTTGCTCAGGAAGCAGCTAAATATTTCCCGGACGTTGAAATTATTGAAATGCATCATGGTGATAAAAAAGATGCCCCATCGGGAACGGCTTTGAGTACCGCAAAGTTGATCGATCAAGTCCGTCCTGCACATGAGACAAATCCTGATGAAACAGAGAGCTTAACCGGTGCGCGGGGTGGCGACTACCATGGAATTAAGATTCATGCTGTTCGACTTCCGGGGTACATTGCTCACGAACAAGTTCTCTTTGGTGGGGATGGCGAGGCCCTAACTATCCGCCAAGACTCGTTTGACCGTCAATCCTTTATGAATGGGGTTAAGGTTGCTCTGGAAAAAGTTGATGGATTATCAAAATTGGTAATTGGTTTAGAAAATATTTTATAAGAAGGTGAAAAAATGCCAAGACTTCATGCTGAATTAGCAACTACCGTAAATAGTCATCTGGCAGCTGTTCCGCCAGCACAGATTCGCGCATTTGATGAAGAAATTTCTGCCGTTCCTGGACTAGTAAAATTAACACTTGGTGAACCGGACTTTGCTGTGCCAGATCACGTCAAAAAAGCGGCAATTGAAAGTATTCAAAATGATGATTCTCACTATTCACCAAGCAAGGGTAAGATTGAATTACGCAAAGCGATTAGTAAATATCTTGAGCAGAGTCGTCACGTTTACTATGACCCTGAAGCCGAAATTGTAGTAACGATTGGGGCAACAGAAGCGGTAACCGCGACAACTTTTGCAATGTTAAATCCGGGAGATAAAGTAATTATTCCCACTCCAGCATTTTCGCTATATTTCCCGAGTGTTTCCCTAACTGGTACTGAACCGATCAAAGTTAACACTGCTGATGATGGCTTTTTGCTATCTGCTGAAAGACTAGAAGAGGTATTAGCAAAAGAGGGTCCGGCAGTAAAGGCTGTTCTCTTAAATTATCCTAATAATCCAACTGGCCGTTCATACACTGAAGAAGAGCTAAAAGCATTGGCTAAAGTAATTGAAGATCATCACATCTATGCGATTGTTGATGAGATTTATAGTTCATTGATGTACGATCAACCATTCCATTCACTTGCGACGCTTTTGCCTGAGCAGACAATTCTGATTAGTGGCTTATCAAAATCACATGCAATGACGGGTTATCGTTTAGGATATGTGGCTGGCCCGGGAGAATTTATTTCAACGATGTCAAAGATGCATTCATTTATGGTGACGTGCCCAAATGACACTGCTCAAGCGGCAGCGATTGAAGCGTTAGAAAACGGGAATGATGATCCGCAAGAATTTAAGCGGGTCTATCGTCAACGGAGAGATAAACTTGCGAGTGCAATGCGAAAGATGGGCTTTGAAATTGCATTGCCAGATGGCGCATTTTATATTTTTGCTAAAATCCCTGCTCAATTTGGGAAGGATGATCTCGCCTTTGCTCGTAAATTAGCCCACGAAGCTAAAGTTGGCGTAATTCCCGGGAATGCATTTGGTCCTGGTGGAGAAGGATACATTCGCTTATCATATGCAGCGGCAGATTCTGTTATTGATACGGCGATTGAACGGTTACAAAATTTTATGAATAATTTAGGATAGGTTGAAAGAAGGAACTAAGATGAGTAAAGAATATAATGTCGCAATTTTGGGTGCTACTGGTGCGGTTGGTACACGGATGATTCAACAATTGGAACAATCAACAATTCCGGTAAAGAGTGTGAAATTACTGGCATCCGCTAAGTCAGCTGGTAAGCAATTATCATTTAAGGGTCAACCGATCACTGTTGAAGAAACGACACCTGATTCTTTTAATGGGGTTGATATTGTGCTTTCATCTGCTGGTGGATCAGTATCAAAAAAGTTCCTTCCAGAAGCAGTAAAACGGGGAGCAGTTTGTGTTGATAATACGAGTGCTTTTCGAATGGAACCTGATGTACCGCTAGTAGTTCCAGAAGTAAATGAAGAGGCATTAAAAAATCATCACGGAATCATTGCTAATCCTAACTGTTCGACAATTCAAATGGTGGTAGCATTGGAACCAATCCGCCAAGCATTTGGATTGAATCAAATTATTGTTTCGACTTACCAAGCAGCTTCAGGAGCAGGTCAATCAGCTTTAAATGAATTGCGACAAGAAACTCAAGACTACCTTGAGGGTAAGGACATGCAAGCAGATGCCAAGATTTTGCCAACAAAGGGTGACAAGAAGCATTATCCATTAGCTTTTAATTTATTACCGCAGATCGATGTCTTTGAAGATGATGGTTACTCCCATGAAGAATGGAAGATGATCCATGAAACAAAGAAGATCATGTTAAACGACATGGACGCTAAGGATATTAAGGTTACTGCCACTTGTGTTCGTGTACCTGTCCCAATTGCTCATGGAGAATCAATTTACTTTACTGTTGACGATCCAACGGTAACTGTTGACCAATTGCGGGCAGTATTAAAGGACGCTCCCGGGGTAGTTCTGCAGGATGATCCTGCGCACCAGGTTTATCCTCAACCAATTAATGCTGTTGGCAAGCGTGACACTTTTGTTGGTCGTCTCCGTGCAGATGAAGAAAATCCTGGTTCCTTTAATATGTGGGTTGTTGCTGATAATCTCCTTAAGGGGGCGGCTTGGAATACCGTTGAAAATGCAGAACGGTTAGTCGCAAATGGGTTAGTTTAAAATTTAATAATCATAATAAAAAATACTCTCTGAATATAGGGAGTATTTTTTGTATGATTATAGAGTTTGTTGATAGTAAAAAGTAATGTAGCCAATAAAAAGTTGAAATAAGTCTTCAGTATTTTTAGGATCTAGTTCAAAAAGTTTTTTTATGCGAAGTAATCGATTATTGAGTGTATTACAGTGTACAAATAAATTATGTGCAGTTTGATTTACACTCATATTACACTTAATAAATTCACGGATTGTATCGATCAATTCTTTCCCATCTTTTCTTTTTAGTAAGGCTTCATATTGATCATTAACTGCTATTAAATTTAAATCACTATCTAATACCTGTTTAACAAAAGAAATTTGTGAATAATACCTAAATGATGGCTTTCCCAAAATATTACTTAATCGCAGTGTTGTAACTGCTTGCTCCGCTAATCTACCAAGCAAATTACCCCAATTACTGATACCGTATTCAATTTCTTGATGTTCAAGTTTTTGTTGAATATATGCTTCTTGGTGCTTTGAACTGAGAATAATCAACTCAATACGATTAGTGAGAGAAAAAATAATTGTTTCCTGATCTAGTTTAAGGTTTTTAATTATTTGAGAACTCCCGGCAATTGCAATTACACATCGTTGTTTTCCTAAATTTATATTTAGACGATTTGCTTCCTCAACTAGTTCACTATCAAGTTGTGGATCTTGATACTTGCTGACATTAAGCCACCTATAAATAAATCTTTGTTTAACTTTTTCAATTTCGTGCTCTTGTTCATTTTCTTGTTTTTGCTGTAGCAAGAGTTCGACTGCTGTTTTTAGCAATGATGCTAGGGGAGTAACTTTATTAGGGTCACCGGTAATTCCAACAACACCGATAATTTAATTTTTGAATTTTAAAGGCATATTAACGCCTGGTTGCCCATGATTTCCATATTGTTGATCCATTGGTAGTGTTTTTCGCTGTTTTATCGCATCGACAGCTCCAACATGTAAAGTATTTATCCTACTTTTGTTACCGCTTGCGATGATATAACCTTTCTTATTCATAATATTAATGTTATATGGTATTTGTGTCATCATATGATCGACAATTGATTGTGCAAGTTTTGGTTTGAGCTCCATCATTTTTCTCCTTTAATATTTTGATAATAGGAACTATGTACAAGATGCATAATAATTTTTGTGCAAAACGTAACTTGTTATAAGCTTGTTTAAAGGTTAATGTAAACGGTGACAAAGGGATGTTGTTTTTTGTGATGTTTTATCTTATTTTAGTATTTCTTTACTAGTAATCAAAGAGGAGGCTTATAAAATGATTTCTTGGTGGGGAGCATTAATAGGATTAGCACTTGCGATTTTTTTGATTTTACGAAAACTAGATCCAGTATATTCGCTATTATTAGGAGCCATTGTCGGCGCCATTATTGGTGGGGCTGGTTTAGAAGGAACTATTAATATTTTGGTTAAAGGTGAGCAAAGTGTAATGGGAACGGTCCTTCGAGTATTAGCGGCAGGAATGTTAGCTGGCGTTATGATGGATTCTGGGGCTGCCGAAACCCTTGCACGGACGATCGTTAATAAATTTGGTGATCGGTTAGCTATTTTTGCATTAGCTCTTGCAACGATGGTAATTACAGCTGTGGGGGTCTTTATCCCAGTTGCTGTTTTAATTGTTGCACCAATTGCCCTTGAAGTTGGTCGCAATATGCATATTTCAAAATTATCTTTATTGGTTGCCTTATCTGGTGGAGGCAAGGCAGGTAACATAATCTCACCAAATGCAAATACAATTGCAGCGGCAAAGGGATTTGGTCTTGAGCTGAGTCAAGTAATGATTGCTGATTTTATTCCTGCCGTAATCGCTTTAATAGTTACAGTTGTTGTAGCTAGAATGATCCGCAAAAAAGGTAGGGCAGTTTTAGAACAAGATCTTGAAGATAGTACAAAAACAATCAAGCAAAGTGATTTGCCAACGTTTAAACAAGCCATCGTTGCTCCTGTTATTGCAATAGTTTTACTTTTATTAGGACCAATTGGAACTATTTGTCATTTACCATTATTAGCAAAGGTAAATTTAGATGCTACCTATGTTTTGCCATTTGCAGCAATAATAGGTGCTTTAGCAATGGGAAAAGGTGAGAAGATTAAAAGTTATGCTCAGACTGGTGTTAGTCGAATGACTGGTGTAGTAATGATTTTAATTGGTGCAGGTGCAATTGGTGCTACTATCACCGCGTCTACTTTCCCAGAGTTATTAATTGATCTTATTAAGGCAAGTCATGTGCCTGGTGTCTTATTAGCACCACTTTCTGGTATTCTCATGGCTGGAGCAACTGCTTCAACTTCTACGGGTGTTATTTTAGCTACTGGTTCTTTTGCCAAGTCTATTTTAGGATTTGGTGTTGCACCACTTGCAGCGGCGGCAATGGTTCATACTGGGGCGATTGTCATTGACCAATTACCTCAAGGAAACTATTTCCATGTTACAGCGAATGCAATGCATATGGATATTAAAGAACGATCGCAAGGTATTTTTTATGAATTCTTAGTTGGGGGTTCCGCAATGTTAACCGCAACTATCTTGTATGGCTTTTTGCATTTACTATAAATGAAAGGATGATCAGTGATGAAATTTGTAATTGCTCCAGATTCATTTAAAGGCGGATTAACAGCAAAAGAAGCAGCAAATGTGATGGCAGAAGGAATCAAAAGAGTGTTTCCGAATGCCGAGTATGCTTTAGTTCCAATGGCTGATGGAGGAGAGGGGACTGTTCAATCCTTAGTTGATGCGACTAACGGTCAAAAAATGATTGCTAAAGTCCACAACCCATTAAATAAATTAGTTAATGCTGAGTACGGAATATTAGGTGATGGGGAAACGGCAGTGATTGAGATGGCGGCGGCAAGTGGCCTTCAATTTGTTAATAAGGAGACTGCGAACCCGCTTATTACAACTACATATGGTACCGGCGAGTTAATTAAGGATGCTCTTGACCATAACATTAAAAAAATAATTATTGGAATTGGTGGAAGTGCAACCGTTGATGGCGGAGCGGGGATGGCCCAAGCACTTGGAGCACGTTTATTGGATGCTGATAATCATGAAATTGGTTTAGGCGGTGGTGAGTTAGCAAGTTTAGAGCAAGTAGATTTTGGAGGATTAGATCCTCGCTTAAAAAATGTAGATATTCAGATTGCATCAGACGTAACCAACCCATTAACAGGAAAAAATGGGGCAGCCCCAGTATTTGGCCCGCAAAAAGGAGCTGATGAAGAAATGGTGAACATCTTGGACAAAAATCTTCATCATTATGCCCGAAAAATAGTTGCAGCTGGTGGGCCAGACGTTGAACAAACGGCAGGTGCAGGGGCAGCCGGTGGTTTAGGAGCCGGGTTGATAGCATTTACCGGTGCGACAATGAAGCGAGGAGTAGAATTAGTGATTGAAGCAACTCAACTACAAAAAAAGGCAGTTGGCGCTGATTATGTTTTTACTGGTGAAGGAGGAATTGATTTCCAGACTAAATTTGGTAAAACGCCATATGGAGTCGCTAAGGCAACTAAAGAGGTGGCTCCAACTGCTCCGGTAATTGTGTTGGCTGGAAATATTGGTAAAGGCGTAAATGATCTATATTCATCCACGGCCATTGATGCAATTTTTGCAACTCCTGAAGGGGCTAAACCATTAAAAACAGCATTAGCAGATGCACCTATTGATATTGCTCAAACAGCGGAAAACGTTGCACGTTTAATTAAAGTGAGTCATGTTAGTAATTAAGAATTAAAAGAGGGGCCTGTGACATAAGTTAAGTTACTTTCATAAAAAGCAAATACGCAGTACAACAATAGGCCTCTAACGTCCGGCAAAACCGAGCGTTAGAGGCCTATTGTTGCTTGCGGGGGCTCGAAAACGAAGTCACAAGTGACTTCTGTCTCGCTCCCTCTGCTATTTTCACGAACAATTGCAAGATAACGTAGAACTCTAGCTTCGCGTCGTCACAAGGCTCACGTCTGAACGATAATCAGCCCGTGACTCCGCCTTAGTTTAGCCAACCGCCTTGTCGAGAAGACTGTTTTCTATGCACTTTTTATAGCAAATTACTGGCTTGGCTTAGTCTTATAAAGACCGTATAATGAATTGGAAGATAATCAAGGAGAATTTAAAAATGGAAGATAATAAATATCAATATGATGAAAACGGCTTTCGGGAAGATCTAAAAGATGATCCGGATGTTCTTCACCAGCCAGATGCTGACCGTACACAGCGCGATTTAATAACTCTGGACTATGATGAGACGTTGGCATTTCTTAATGGTGAAAAGGAAGTTAAGACCGTTTATGACTTTTCAGATGATGTTTTGGAAAAAATAAAAGAAAAATATCCAACCCTAAATGATACACCGATCAATAAAGTAATCATGGAAAAGTATCAGCAGATTTTATCCGCGCGATACAATGAATCACAAGCAAATAATAAGACGGTGCATACCGATGATAGCGAGGATAATGATGAATAGCTTAATAACGTTTATTATTTCAATTGCCTTTTTAGGATTAGTGATTTGGGAAAATCGTTTGCATAGTCAACTTGGATTTTTGGCAAGTCAACGACCAGATAAAGTTACGAAGGATTTTATCCGAGTAATTCGTCAAGAGAAACGCTTGAATTGGATCTTGTGTATCTTAGCAATTATCGTTTTCATGACGACTAGTCGTTACTCAGTTCTATTAATGAGTATTATTACAATTATTGAATTGTTATTAGTAACTCGCATGGATCGTGTAAAAAACGAAATGATAGATTAAATATTATTATAATAGTTAATATTTTAAGAAAGAGTAACGTTTTTTAAGAACTATCTAATAATTGCTATACGCATTTAAAAATTAATGGTAAAGTTAGAATTGTGTATTTCACTAATTTATTATTATTTGTTTAGTTTTTAGGAACTTATTGGGAGGGTGTTTTATTTATATGAGTAAAAAAAGAACACATCATTCAAATAACCATCGATCTCGTGGCGTTTTTGCAGGAGCAGTTAGTGCCTTAAGTTTATTAGCAGTAACAACACAAGCAGTTAATGCTGAACAGCTTACTGTTAAGTCTGGTGACACTATTTGGGGGCTTGCAAAACAACATGGACTTTCTGTTAGTGCATTAGAACAAGCAAATCCTTCAGTTAAGAAGATAAACGATAGCATCGACTTAATTACGGTTGGTCAACAATTAACGTTGCCTACTGCTCAACATGATGCTAGCGCTGATTTGAATGCTGATGGTAGTTATACTGTTAAGCCTGGCGACACGCTTAGCTCTATTGCTGATCGTTATAATGTAACGGTTAGTCAATTAATGGCATGGAATAACCTAAGCACTAATGACTCATTATACATTGGACAACAACTCAGTGTAACAGATCCTGCGATCTCAACTGCTGTAAACGCACCCGCTGTAAGTGCTCCTGTTGCTCAATCGACAGATGCAACTTCATCGGTTCAGGTTCAAACTTCAGCAGTTGCCTCTGCTTCTGTGCCTCAACGAGATGTGGCTAGTAGCCAACCAGCAGGAACTGTTCCTAGTCAAAGTGCTGCCAATAGCAACGCAACTCTTGCAAATAACACAGCTACGGTTGCGACTGGCTCCTCAGCTGCTAATAGCGTAGCAACTGCAACAGATGCTGCTCAAACTACTACAGCTAATACTGCTTCTACCTCAGCTGAAAATAGTGTTGCACCACAAACGCAAAACGTTGCGGTTAGTCAGGCTGCTTCAACAGCTGTAAATACGACTGCTTTATATGGACAATCATTTGTTCAAGCAGCACCAGTAGCAAGTCAAGCTCCACAATCACAGACTGCTCCAGCATCACAAGCAACGGTTAACGTTCAGAACAGTAATGCTGCTGCTTCACAACAAACAACTGCTGTAACATCACAAACTCAACCGCAACAATCACAAGCGGCTGCTAGTCAACCTGCACAGCAAGCAGCAACTACTAATCAAGATTTACAACATGGTTCTGTAGTTAGTCTTGCCACTAAGATCGCCAACTCTAATAGTGTTCCGTACGTATGGGGTGGTGAAAGCCTTAGTGGAATGGATTGTTCTGGATTAGTTAAGTATGTTTATGCTAATGCGGAAGGTAAGCAATTACCACACTATACGGGAGCCCTTGAAAACTGTGTGGACCAACATCCAGTTAGTGAAGCTAAGCCAGGTGATCTTTTGTTCTGGGGTAACCATGGTTCAACTTACCATACAGCTATTTATACAGGAAATAATCAATATGTAGCAGCTGCTCACCCTGGAACTAATGTATCGACTTACACGATTAGTTCATACTTTAATCCAAGTTTTGCCGGAACAGTTAAATAGTTCTGATAGATTATTAGAGCTTTTTCATTAGATAGTAACAAAGATGTAACCTAAAAAAGGGTTAACATTCTTCTAAGTTCGTGTTATCTTACTTATATTGCAATTCCAGTATTGCTCTAAAAATATTTCACATTTATTGGGGAGTGTTAAATATGAGTAACAAACATGAAATTGAAGAAGATTTATACCGTGCACAGTCCCGTTTGGATGATTTATGTAAACAAGAAGGACAGGAAAATACGGGTACGCAGACTGTTACTATTCAACCAAAGTACGGTGAAGAGATGCAATCTTTACGAGAAGAATGCAGCCAGTTACGGATTATTTTAGAAGCCATGGAAGCTTCTGAAGATTAATAAACTAAAAAAATTAACAAAAAGCAGTAAGTGCTAGAAGAAAAAATTTTTTCTGTGCTTACTGCTTTTAACTTATTTTTCTATTGTTTGCCAAATTGGATATTGACTAATGTCTAAGGTGAGGTCGATAAAACGATTACCAATCTCTTCTCCATCAGTTTGACTAAATTCTAGTGAAGTAGTTGTGATGTGGAGATTATCGCTTTGGAAGTGGTGGGCAAATTTTGATTGGTCTAACTTACCCCGGGCTAACTGTAGCAATTGCCAAATTGTCATAGGCCAACCTTTTCGTTCAGCAACGACTAATTCCAATGATGGTTTCTTTAATGAAGCATTTGGTGCGACCTTAAATCCGCCACCGATAAATGGATGATTGCTGGTAATTGCGATGTAAGCTTTAGGAAAAATAAAGCGTTCACGCCCAGATTGAATCATCAAGGTAAAGGGCTCTTGATCATAGATTACTCCAATTGCCTTTTGAAGATAGGTGAAACGCCCGATATGATTTTTCTTGTGATGAGCCTTGAATGTATTAGCACGACTAACAATTGCCGCGTCAAAACCAATTCCTAAATTATTAAGAAAATAGCCTTCTTCACCCCGAATCGCCTCATGATAATGACCAATGTTAATTTTTTGTGGTGCGTCTGCAGTTAAAATTTGATTTAATGCCCTTTGTGGATGCATAGAAATCCCGTAACCGCGGGCAAAATCATTTCCTGTCCCGGCAGGAATATATCCAACCGCAAGTGGTTCTTTATTCAATCGCTTGGCCGTCTTCATAAGTCCATTAACAACTTGATGTAGCGTACCGTCACCACCAATCGCAATGACAATTGTTGATCCCGCATTATGGGATTGAGCGATTTGACTGGCAAGGTATTCTCCATGATTAGGATACTTAGTTGTTTCCATGTGATAATCAATTTGTTGTTGATCTAAGACCGGTTTGATTGACGACCATGCCTTTTCTGCATTGCCATTACCAGCATGACGGTTGAGGATGATTGAATAATTCATCAATATTCCTCCTTTGAATGGTGCCAAAAAGCAAAAATAATATAATTAATTTAGTATTTTTCTAATGTTCATAAGAAAGTTGGAGGCTGAGAAAAACAAGCGTTTTTCTCAGCCTCTGTTAATGATTAAAAGCTTAGAACGTCGTCAACTTAAAGTTAGGGTTTTGCTTTTCGTAAGCAAGGGCCTTTTCATCAAGTTGTTCTACAAATTCAATATTGTAGTCAGTGTTGTGTTCAACCATTAAAAGTGCTTCAGCTTCTGAATCAGCTTCAATATACAATGATTGAGTATTTTCACGAACTGGGCGTTTTGTCTTATCAGCTTGGTAGTATACTTTAAAAGTCATACTGTTAAAAACTCCTTAATTAAAGATATTATGCAGTAATTTACTTTATTATTCTATCACAGATGACCAAAAGTGTCTTAAATTTTCCTAACATGGTATTATTAAATAAAGGTAAAGGCCAACGAGGTGATAGTCATGGTTATATTCTTAATCTGTATTTTAGCAGCAATAATTGTTATTGCCCTTTATTTAACGATCCATCGCGTATTTCTTAAGCGAGCAACGATGATGGTACAGAAAAATGCTCAAGATGTTACTGATGCAGCGTTAAATACTAGTTTGAAAGAAATGTTACATTGGAATAAAAATCTGAATTCTCAAATTGTTGCCGATGTTTGGGGAAAAGGTGTGCTTGCTTTTGAATACCATTTTGATTATAAAAAAGAAAATATTAATCTTGATGATTTCACACGTCAAAAACTAGCAGCAAAACTTGATGAATACGCAAAACAACATCAGTTAAAGATGGCTCCCAACGCTTCTCAACCGTTTATTATAACCGATTGGTGGAAATATGAGGGGATTTTGCATATCGATATTGCCTATTTGATAAATGAAGCAACTGTTGAGTACATTGAAGATTTAGAAAAATTAAATCAAAATAGTAATTAGTTAAAATGGCCGGGAGAAAGTGTGGTTTTCTCTCGACCATTTTTTGTAAAACTTAACTAATCATCACTGTATCTGCAGGCGCCTCAAATGGTTGATCTTTATTAATATGATCGTAAAATAGTACCCCATGCAAATGGTCAATTTCATGCTGACAAACAATTGCTGGGTAATGCTTTAATCGTACCTTATGCGTTTCACCATTAACGTCTTGATAACGTAATGTGATGCGGTCATGTCGTGGCACGTAGCCAGGTACATCTTTGTCAACTGAAAGACAACCTTCACCTTCAGTAAGAGCACCATATTGAACCGATTCACTGACGATTACTGGATTAATAATAACGTCCTTAAATAAGGGCTTTTCATCTTCATCAGGTGCAGGAACAAGGACAGCAGCCATTTGCTTTGAAACACCAACTTGAGGAGCAGCAAGGCCAACGCCAGCTCGTAACTTGTATTTTTTACATAATTCAGGATCTTGACTTACTTCTAAGTATTTCATCATATCTTTAGCTAATTTTTGGTCTTCATCAGATAGGGGGAATGAGACCTTAGCAGCTCGTTTACGTAAAACGGGATTGCCGTCACGGGTAATATCTTTCATTAAATACATTACTCACTATGCCTCCATATAAAAATTCAGTCATATTATAGTCTATCATATCTAGCAAAAATTGCTAATTAAGATATATTTTAGTTAAAAATAGTATTTTTAAGCGAAAACGTTTAATTTTAATAGAAAAGAATAACGTTTTTGTCTATTAAGTTAATGAAAGCGCTTGTATTATTTAGGCAATCGGTTATACTATAAATGTAGGTAAGCAATCGCTTACATGATGTTAATTGGATTTGGAAAGGAATGTTGAATATGGCCAATACCAAAGCTGTCAATTTTGCTGAGATTAAAGCCAATGAAGGGGTACCTTATGCAAAACCTGTACAAATTCTTGATAACGACGGAAATGTTGTTAACAAAGAATTAATGGCTAATTTCAGTGATGAATTATTAGTTGACTTAATGAAAAAAATGGTTTGGGAACGTGCCTTGCATGAACAAACAATGAGTTTCTCAAAGCAAGGTCGGTTAGGTTTTTATGCTCCAACTTGGGGTGAAGAAGCTTCTGAAATGGGAACCGCTGCTGCATTTAAGAAGCAAGACTTCCTATTTCCGGCATACCGTGATTTGCCACAATTAATTCAACATGGAGCAACTGTTGCTCAAATGTACTTATGGTCAAAGGGACACATCAAAGGTAATCTTTTTGATGCACGTGCTCTCCGGCCACAAATCATTATTGGTGCTCAGATGGTCGAAATGGCTGGTGGTGCTCTTGGAATTAAGAAGAATGGTGAGAAAGACACTGTTGCCTATGCTTACACTGGTGAAGGCGGAAGTTCACAAGGGGATACTTATGAAGGAATGAACTTTGCTGGTGCATTCCAAGTACCTGGTGTATTTATTATTCAAAATAATGGATGGGCTATTTCGTTCCCACGAAAGCTCCAAACTGAAGCACAAACAATTGCCCAAAAGGCTGTTGCTGCTGGAATTCCAGGTGTTCAAGTTGATGGAATGGACGTCCTTGCATGTTATGAAGTTGCAAAGGAAGCTCGTGAATTTGCTGCTGCCGGTAATGGACCAGTGCTAATCGAAACATTAACATACCGGTTCGGTGCTCACAGTTCAGCAGGTGATGATCCTACTCGTTACCGGACTGAGGATGAAACAAAGCCATGGTTTGATAAAGATCCATTGATTCGTCTTCGCAAGTACCTAACGAAAAAGGGGCTTTGGTCTGAAGAAGAAGAACAAAAATATGCTGATGAATGCAAACAAAGCTTTAAAGAAGCAATGAAAGAAGCTGACTCAGTAGAACCTGAAAAAGTTAGCGATATGTTGAAACGGACGTTTGAAGTACCAACTCCAGACATTAAAGAACAAATTAAGAAGTACGAAGAAAAGGAGTCGAAGTAATCATGGCTAAAAAGACTTATATCAAAGCTATTACTGAAGGTATTGACATCGCTTTAGCCGAAGATCCTAAGACTTTAGTATTCGGTGAAGATGTTGGTAAAAACGGTGGTGTTTTCCGTGCTACTAATGGGCTTCAAGAAAAATACGGTGTTGATCGAGTATTTAGTACCCCTCTTGCCGAATCAGGTATTTTAGGAATGTCAATTGGTTTAGTAGCAACCGGCTGGCGTCCAGTCCCAGAAATTCAATTCATGGGTTTCACCTTTGAAGCAATGGATTCTATCGCTGCCCAAATGTCACGGATGCGTTTCCAATATAATGGAACTAAGCATGCGCCAATTACCATTCGGACTCCTTATGGTGGTGGTACTCATACTGCTGAATTGCACGGGGATGATCTTGAAAACTTCTTCGTTGGTATTCCAGGATTACGGGTTGTTGCACCAAGTTCTGCCTATGATGCTAAGGGATTAATTATTTCTGCAATTGAAAATAACGATCCAGTTCTTTTCCTTGAAAACCTTCGTCTCTATCGTTCAGTCAAAGGTGAAGTTCCTGATGACAAGTATACTGTTCCGTTGGATAAAGCAAATGTTGTTCAAGAAGGTACTGATGTTACAATTATCGCTTATGGTGGTGAAGTATCAGAAGCGCAAAAAGCTGCTAAGAAATTAGCTAAGGATAATATTTCTGCTGAGATTATCGACTTACGTTCTCTTTACCCGCTTGATACTGACACGATCTTTGAATCACTTAAGAAGACGCACCGAGTAGTTATTGTTCAAGAAGCGCAAAAGATGGCTGGTGTTGGTGCCCAAGTTGCATCAGCTATTTCAGAAGGCGCAATTATGTACCTTGATGCTCCTGTTACCCGGGTTGCTGCTCCTAACTCAGTATATCCATTCCCACAAGCTGAAAATGTTTGGCTTCCAGGTGCACGTGATATTGAGGATGCCGTACGGGAAGTAATTAATTACTAAAAGTACGGAATAGAAAGGGTGTTAATACGATATGGCATACATTTTTAGACTACCAGAAATGGGAGAAGGATTAACTGAAGGTGATGTTGCTTCTTGGCTCATTAAAGAAGGAGAAGCAATTAAAGCTGATGATCCTTTAATTGAAATTCAAACTGATAAATCAACTACTCAATTGGTATCTCCAGTTGATGGAACTGTCAAAAAATTATTTGTAAAAGAAGACGACCATGTTGAAAAAGGCGACAAGCTCGCTGAAATTGATGATGGTAAGCCTGGTATTAGTACAAACGTCGAAAGTGAAGACGATGATGATGAAACTGATACAGGCAGTGAAGAAGCTACTGAAAGTGAAGAATCCACGGCTCCAGCTGCAGATTCCCCTTCAGAAGATAATTCTTCAAAAGGTAGAGTAGCCCCACTTGCAGAACCAAATAAGCTTGTAATGGCAATGCCTTCTGTTCGTCAATATGCCCGTGATAAGGGTGTTGATATTTCACTTGTTCAACCAAGTGGTAACCACGGTCAAGTTCTTAAAGAGGATATTGATAACTTTAATGGGGCAGCTGCTCCAGCTAAGGAAGAAAAGAGTGCGGCTACGTCAGCTAAGACTGCTCCTGTTGCGGCTAAGACCGCTGGTAATACAATCAAGCCATGGAATGCTGACCTTGAAGAACGTGAACCAATGTCTAATATGCGGAAGATTATCGCTAAGACTACTCGTGAATCAAAGGATATCTCACCACATGTTACATCATTTGATGAAGTTGAAGTATCTGCTCTAATGGCTAGTCGCAAGAAGTACAAGGCAGTTGCTGCAGAACAAGATATTCACTTGACTTTCTTGCCATACATTGTTAAGGCCTTAGTTGCCACATGCAAGAAGTTCCCAGAACTAAATGCTTCAATTGATGATTCTACTCAAGAAATTGTTTACAAGCACTACTACAATGTTGGGATCCTTACAAACACTGACCACGGTCTCTATAATCCAAATATTAAGAATGCAGATTCTAAGAGCATGTTTGAGATTGCAAAAGAAATTACTGAAAATACTCAGGCAGCCTTTGATAACAAGCTAAGTCCAGAATCAATGGCTGGTCGGACTATCAGTATCAGTAATATTGGTTCAATTGGCGGTGGCTGGTTCACCCCTGTTATCAACCAACCAGATGTTGCTATTCTTGGTGTTGGTCGAATTGACAAGGAACCATACGTTAACGAAGATGGTGAAATTGTTGTTGGTCGAATGATGAAGTTATCATTGACTTACGATCACCGTTTAATTGATGGTGGACTTGCACAACATGCATTGAACTACA
This sequence comes from Limosilactobacillus reuteri subsp. reuteri, assembly GCF_000016825.1. Classification (NCBI taxonomy): domain Bacteria; kingdom Bacillati; phylum Bacillota; class Bacilli; order Lactobacillales; family Lactobacillaceae; genus Limosilactobacillus; species Limosilactobacillus reuteri. Next base: position 702,641 of record NC_009513.1, read on the forward strand.
TGAACAAGTTATTACATGATCCAGAATTATTGATGATGGAGGGCTAGATAATGGCTGATGTTGAACAAAAGGATACAGTAATTGTTGGTGGAGGTCCTGGTGGTTATGTAGCCGCTATTCGAGCTTCAGAATTAGGTCAAAAGGTTACCTTAATTGATAAGGGAGAACCAGGTTTAGGTGGTGTTTGTTTAAACGTTGGATGTGTGCCATCTAAAGCATTAATTGCTGCTGGGCACCGTTACCAAGAAACTTTAGACTCATCTATTTATGGTATTTCTAAGACCGATGCAAAGTTAGACTTTACTAAGACTCAAGAATGGAAAGACCATAAAGTTGTCGACCGTATGATTCGTGGAGTTAAGATGCTATTGAAGAAGCATAAGGTTGAAATCATTGATGGAGAGGCAATTCTTGATAATGACCACCAACTTCGTGTAATTAAGCCTGGTCCAAAGCAATTCATGGATAATGATAATGGTCGGACTATCACATGGAAGAATTTGATTCTTGCAACAGGAAGCCGTCCAGTAGAAATTCCTCATTTTAAGTTTGAAGGCCGCGTTATTGATTCAACCGGTGGCTTAAACCTTAAGGAAGTACCAGAAGAATTAGTTGTAATTGGTGGGGGCTACATTGGTACAGAATTAGCTGGTGCCTATGCCGATCTTGGTGCTCATGTAACAATTATTGAAGGTACTGATTCAATTCTTGGTGGATTTGACCACGATATGGTTGATATTGTTGTCAAGAATCTTGAAAAGAAGGGCGTAGACATTGTAACTAAGGCAATGGCTAAAGATTCTCAGCAAGATGAAAATAGTGTTACTGTCACTTATGAAGTTGATGGTAGCGAAAAGAGCATTAAAGCAGACTACTGCATGGTATCTGTTGGTCGTAAACCAAATACTGATGATTTTGGCCTTGATATGACAAATGTTAAGTTAAACGACCGCCATCAAGTAATTGTTGATGAACAAGGCCGGACGAATGTACCTGGTATTTGGGCTATTGGAGATATTGTTCCTGGTCCTGCACTTGCTCACAAGGCATTCTTTGAAGCTAAGACTGCTGCTGGTGCAATTGCTGGTAAGAATACTGCTAACGATTGGGTTGGAGTGCCAATGGTTTGTTTTGCTGATCCAGAATTAGCTCAAGTTGGTATGACGGTTGAAGAAGCTAAAGATAAAGGAATTGATGTATCTACTGCTCAGTTCCCATTTGCCGGTAATGCCCGTGCTGTTTCTCTTGACGCTGCCGAAGGATTTATTCGCTTAATCTACACTAAAGATAAGAAAAATGTTATTGGTGCTCAAGGTGTCGGCCCTGGTGTTAGTGACCTTGCTGGTGAACTTTCATTGATTGTCAATTGTGGAATGAATGTTGAAGACGTTGCTTTAACAATCCATCCACACCCAACTTTGAATGAACCTGTTCAAGAAGCTGCAGACATTGCGCTTGGCTTCCCAACACACATCTAAATTTTAGTAAATTAAATTAGAAAAGTTCTTAGTGATGGATGACTCGATTTTGAGATCGCTAAGAACTTTTTCTGTTTGTATTCTTTTAGGCCTTTTATTCCTAAATTTCCGTTTGGATTGTATAATACAAGTAGGAAATGAATGGAGGGACAAAAAATGAATTCACAAAACTATAGTTATCCGCTTGATCTATCATGGACAACTAAAGAGATGGAAACAGTAATTGCCATGTTTAGGGCGGTTGAAGATGCTTATGAAGTTGGGATTGACAGAGATAAAATTTTAGATTGTTATCGTGCTTTTAAGCAAGTCGTTCCCTCAAAGGCTGAAGAGAAACAATTGGGTCGCGAGTTTGAAAAGAATTCGGGTTATGTTCTCTACCGTGTTGTCAAAGCAGCACAAGAGTCAACAGATAAGCGAATTAAAATGGTTGGGCAAAAAAATGATTAGTATTGAAGAGTTAGATCAAAAAGCACAACAAATAATCCGTCAAGCAGGTCAAAATGCATACCAGAAAATGGAAAACGATTACCAGGTTGATACGAAGACGAATTATACGGACCTTGTAACGACAATTGACCGAGAAAATGAACAATTAATAAATGATCAACTGCGAAAAATTGATCCTGATAGTCAAATTTTAAGTGAAGAAGGATTTGGCGACCAGCAAATAAGCAATATGCAAGGACATGTTTGGATTGTTGATCCAATTGATGGAACAATGAATTTTGTTAAGCAGCATAATAATTTTGCTGTTATGTTAGCATTGTATGTTGACGGTCAACCAACGCTTGGCTATATTTTAGATGTAATTAATAATCGTCTTTACCATGGTCGCAAGGGTGCTGGTGTTTATGCTAACAACCAAAAAATTAGCCAGCCAGCTGATTTAGGCTTACGCGAAAGTTTGTTAGCAATGAATCGGATATTAACTTTAAGTGGCGATTCAGCATTAAAGAAAATCGCTCAAGACGCAATTGGCTTACGGATGTATGGAAGTGCTGGTATTGAGATGATTGGTGTGATCACTGGTCAATTAGGTGGATATATCTCGAATTTGAAGCCATGGGACCTTGCTGCCGGGCGAATGTTAGCAGAAGAATTAGGCTTAGTTGTGAAATCAATTGACGGTAGTTCTATTAATGTGTTATCATCTAATCTTGTATTAGTAGCAACGAGGCAGGTTAGTCGAGATATTCGACAGATCATCAATTAGTTGTCGAGGCTGTGACCGCGATGTCACAGTTTTTTTATGAAATTGGCAATTGATAGGCCGCTGCTGTTCGACTTAAAAATGATATGACGAAAGGGAGAATCAAGTTTTGAAAACTCGTGACGACATTCGTAACATTGCGATTATTGCCCACGTTGACCACGGTAAGACTACCTTAGTTAACGAAATGTTGAAGCAATCAGATACTTTACCAGAACACTTCTCAATTGAAGATCGTGCGATGGATACTAACGCTATTGAGCGTGAACGTGGTATTACTATTCTTTCGAAAAATACTGCTGTTAAATATGACAATCACCAAATTAACATCTTGGATACACCAGGACACGCGGACTTCGGTGGTGAAGTTGAACGTGTTATGAAGATGGTTGATGGTGTATTACTTGTTGTGGATGCTTTCGAAGGGACGATGCCTCAGACACGGTTCGTTCTTAAGAAGGCTCTTGAACAACACTTAACACCAATTGTTGTGATTAACAAGGTTGACCGTAAAGGTGCTCGTCCTGAAGAAGTTGTTGATGAAGTTCTTGACCTCTTTATCGAATTAGGTGCTGATGAAGATCAACTTGACTTCCCAGTTGTTTACACTTCAGCAATGAACGGTACTTCAAGTTATGATTCAGATGTTTCTACTCAAGAACACACCATGAAGCCATTGTTTGATACTATTATCAAGACAATTCCTGCTCCAGTAGACAATTCTGATGAACCACTTCAATTCCAAGTTGCTATCTTAGATTACAATGACTTCGTTGGTCGAATTGGTATCGGTCGTGTCTTCCGTGGTAAGATTAAGGTCGGAGATAATGTTACCTTAATGAAGCTTGATGGCTCAAAGAAGAATTTCCGGGTTACTAAGCTCTTTGGTTTCTTCGGTTTGAAGCGGTTGGAAATTAATGAAGCTGAAGCCGGTGACTTAATTGCGGTTTCTGGGATGGAAGACATCAACGTTGGTGAAACTGTAGCTGATGCAGAACACCCCGAAGCAATTACTCCATTACGGATTGATCCACCTACATTACAAATGACTTTCCGGACCAACGATTCTCCATTTGCTGGTCGTGAAGGTAAATTTGTTACTGCCCGTCAGCTTGAAGATCGTTTGAAGCGTGAAATGCAAACTGATGTGTCATTAAAGGTTGAAGATACTGATGACCCAGGTGCATGGACTGTTTCAGGTCGTGGAGAATTACACCTTTCTATCTTGATCGAAACTTTACGTCGTGAAGGATATGAATTATCTGTATCACGTCCACAAGTTATTTACCGTGAAATTGATGGAGTAATGAGTGAACCATTTGAAGAAGTTCAAATCGATACTCCAGATGAATACACTGGTGCAGTTATTGATAGCCTTTCTAAACGTAAGGGTGAAATGAAGAACATGGAACCAGGCGAAAATGGTCAAACTCGTCTTATCTTCTTAGCACCATCACGTGGTTTGATTGGATACTCAACTGAATTTATGACTATGACCCGTGGCTACGGAATCATGAGCCATACCTTTGAAAAATACGCACCAGTTATCAAGAACTGGAACCCTGGTCGTCAAAAAGGTACTCTTGTATCCATGAATGCTGGTAAGGCTACTACTTACGCAATGATGGGTATCGAAAGTCGTGGTCAATTATTAATTGATCCAGGTACGGAAGTTTACGAAGGTATGATCGTTGGTGAAAACAGTCGTGAAAATGATATTACTGTTAACATCACCAAGGGTAAGAACTTAACGAACGTTCGTGCTGCTGGTTCTGATGAAATGGCTCACATTAAGACCCCTACTCACTTCTCCCTTGAAGAATCGCTTGAATTCTTAAATGAAGATGAATACTGTGAAGTAACTCCAGAAAATATCCGTTTACGGAAGAAGACCCTTAACACAAATGCCCGTGAAAAGGAAGCTAAGCGTCGTCGTGCTGCTTCACGGAAGTAAATATTTAAAAAAGCTTGGGAGGCTAACTAGCTTTCCGAGCTTTTTTTTGTTGTATAATAATGATTGTATTTTGTTTTTAGGTAGGTGCACTTTGTGAAGAAAAAGAAATTAAGATTCCGTAAGATTCGTTCTGTATGGAATAACGTCCGCTACCTTGATTATTATATTTTAGTTCCTTATCTTGCTTTATGTTTAGTAGGAATTGTAATGGTCTATTCAGCTAGTGCTTCCATTGAAATGCAAAATGGTGGAACCCCATTAGGATATTTAGTAAAACAAACAATTTATGTTGTAATGGGAGTTGCAGTAATGGCATTTATGGCAAATTATCCTTTGCGGCATTATCGAACGCCAAGGTTTTTGCGGGATTCAACATTGGTGGTTGGTGCTTTACTTGTCATTGTTTTAGTCTTTAGCCGAGCTGTTAACGGAGCTAAAGGTTGGATATCTTTAGGCTTCTTTAATATTCAACCGGTGGAAATTTGTAAGCTATATTTTATCTTATATTTAGCTGATCGAATGGCTAAAATTAGGCAACGGGGACAACATTTTACCACTGATGCTAAAGGTCCTTGGCTCATAATTGTAGTCTTTCTCGGATTGATTATGATTCAACCAGATATTGGAGGAATGGCGATTAACGGAGCGATTATTGCAATCATGCTTTTAGCGGCGGATTATAAATGGGGCGTTGGTTTGGGGATAATTCTTGTTTTACCAGCGCTTGGCTACCTTGGATTGGAACGACTAGTTGAAAGTGGTTTGCTCCAAGGCGGTGGATACCAAGTTGCGCGTTTTGTTGCCTTTCTAAATCCTTTTGGAAATGCTAGTGGTTCAGGAAGCCAATTAGTTAATTCCTATTACGCAATCAGTAATGGTGGTGTATTTGGGGTAGGACTTGGAAACAGTATCCAGAAAATGGGATATTTGCCAGAACCCAATACCGACTTTATTATGTCGATTACTAGTGAAGAATTGGGCCTAGTTGGGGTAACGGCAATTTTGGTTACTTTACTCTTTTTGATTTGTCGTATTATTCAAGTTGGGGTGCGGGCAGATAGTTTGTATCAAACGCTCATCTGTTATGGTTCAGCAACATTTTTTACGATTGAAACACTCTTTAATATTGGTGGAGTTCTAGGACTCTTGCCGATTACGGGGGTTACCTTCCCATTTATTAGTTATGGGGGATCAAGTATGTTGATTCTTTCTGCAACGGTAGGCATTATAATGAATATTAGTATGCAGCAAAACCGTGATCGCTTGGTTATGGGAAAACCGTTTGTTCCTGAAACAGGAGGCGTAAAGAATGTTTAAATTAATTCCACGCCGTTCCTTGATAATTTACATTAATAATAATCGTGTGATTCGAGCTCTTCGTCATTATGGTCAGGTTGATTATATTTCTCGCCGAATGCATTATGTGGTAATGTATGTAGACCAAAGTGATGTCGAAAAAATAAAAGAGAAGATAGGTCGATTACGCGCAGTGAAAAAGGTTGAATTATCAGCTCGGCCAGATTTAGACCCGACGTTAGCTGATCTTGAATTAACGGGGGTCTATCAATTACATGATGAGGATGATAAAAAATGAGAATTGTTGCAGGAGACTTTGGGGGACGAAAGCTAAGTGCTGTTCCGGGAATGGCAACGCGTCCAACAACTGATAAAGTTAAAGAAGCATTATTTAATATAATCGGTCCTTACTTTAATGGCGGAACCAGTCTAGATTTGTTTGCCGGAAGCGGTGGATTAAGTATTGAAGCTGTATCACGCGGAATCAGTCAGGCAGTCCTAGTTGATCGTCAATATCAAGCAATCAAAACAATTAAGAAGAATATTGACGTTACAAAACATGTTGAACAATTTAAAGTTTATAAAATGGACGCTCATAAAGCATTAAATTTGTTTGCAAAAGACAAGATGAAATTTAACTTGGTCTTTTTAGATCCGCCCTATGCTAAACAGCAAATTGTTAATGATATTGAGCAGATGGTTAAAAATAATTTACTAGCTAAAGATGCAATAATTGTGGCAGAAACAGATCAGAATGCGAAATTGCCAACAGATTTAGCTGATTTTAACTTTATTCGCCGTCAAGAATATGGAATTACGGTTTTAACAATTTATCAATATGAAGGAGAATCAAAATAATGAAAGTTGCAGTTTTTCCTGGATCATTTGACCCATTAACACTTGGACATTTAGATTTAATTAAACGAGGAAGTGCATTATTTGATCAATTGGCAGTAGCGGTAATGACTAATGAAAGTAAAAACCCGCTGTTTACTGTTGAAGAACGAGTAGCGCAAATTAAAGAGGCAGTTAGCGGACTAGATAATGTTTCGGTTATTACAACAGAGGGCTTAACTGTTGATCTAATGAACCGCATTGGGGCAGATTACTTAATGCGTGGTTTGCGTAATACTACTGATTTTCAATATGAACGTGATATTGCGGCGATGAATAACTTTTTAGATGATCAGTGTGAGACCGTCTTTTTCCTTGCCAAGCCTGAATATCAGCACTTATCTAGTAGTTTGCTAAAAGAAGTAACATCGGCTGGGGGAGATATCTCAGCTTATCTTCCTGCTAATATTAATGAAGCACTAAAAAAGCGTTTAATGGAACGAGAAATGTTACGGGTTAAGAAAGACAATGAAAAAGCAAGATAATGTAATATTACGACGAATAGGAATTATTTTAGGGCTTGTCCTTTTACTAGGCTGCTTTTTGTTCTGGCCCCTAAATTCCTATATCGAAAGTCCGGGAACGGCAGCTGATTTACAGTCTTTTGTTAAAATAAAGAGACACCCCGATCGATATAAGGGGAGTTTTATGTTGACATCGGTGGCGATTCAACGCGCCCATCCTGCAACATATTTATATGCCAAAATGATGCCCTATATGTCAATCGAGAGTGCAGAGGATGTAACTGGCGGTCAAAATAGTGCAACGTATGACCGTGTCCAAAAATTTTATATGGATAGCTCAATTAACGAGGCAATTGCAGTTGCTTACAATGCCGCTCACCAAAAAGTAACGCGACGCTATCTAGGAATTTATGTATTGCAAGTTCAGCCTAATTCTAAATTCAAACATGATATTCATGTTGGGGATACAATTACAAAAGTAGATGGTCATCACTTTAATACCGCTCAAGGCTTTCAAAAATATATTGGTGCTAAAAAAGTTGGCACTCCGTTAGCGGTTACTTATACTCGAGATGGGAAAACTAAAACTGTCACTCATCCGCTTGTTAAAATTGCTAATACTAATAAGCCGGGAATTGGGATCATCCTTACTAACAATATGCAAGTTAAGACTAAGATCCCAGTAAAGGTTGATGCTGGTCAATACGGTGGGCCATCCGGTGGCTTAATGTTCAGTTTACAAATATATCAACAAATTAGTGGAAAAGATTTGCAACGGGGACGTAAAATTGCCGGAACTGGAACGATAAATTCAGACGGGACCGTTGGAGAAATTGGTGGAATTGACAAGAAAGTAATCGCCGCGCACCGTGCAGGAGCCACTATTTTCTTTGCCCCTTATATAAAACCAACGAAAGAGATTCTTAAGTATGAAGAAGGTCATCTGACTAATTATCAAATGGCTAAAAAAGCAGCTAAAAAATATGCACCGGGAATGAAGGTTGTCCCAGTCACTTCCTTTGATGACGCGGTGAAATATTTACAAACGCATAAGTAAATTAAAAAGCAAGAGGCAAAATAAAGGTCTCTTGCTTTTTTTAATGCAAAATTGATTTTTTTACGTATTTATATTTATAGGGAGGTGAGAAACATGCAGCAATTATCAGAATTATGGATAAAATATCGAGTACAAGTGCTGATGATAGTGATTGCTGCAGTGGTTGGGGGATATTGGATACTTAATAAAAACAATAACGATGCTTTAATTTCAAATACTAATGCTGTTTTAACAAGTAGCGAAACGGGAAGCAGTTTAACTTCTACCACTACGATGAAAGGGACCGTTGCCATTGATATAAAAGGTGCCGTAAAAATGCCCGGAGTTTATGAGTTGAAAGCAGATGATCGTGTGAACGAAGCCTTGAAGGCGGCAGGTGGACCACTACCCAGTGCAGATTTGCGTCAAGTGAATCTTGCTAAACAATTAACAGATCAGCAAATGATCTATATTCCGCTTCAAGGCGAAACGCCGGTAGCTTCCAGCAGTACAGAACCATCAGCAGCTAATAATGAAAATGGCAACGATAATTCTGCAAAGATAAATCTAAATACGGCAACCAAAGAACAACTATGTCAAATAACGGGAATTGGCGATAAAAAAGCAGACTTGATATTACAATACCGACAAGAACACGGTCAGTTTAAGAGTATTGACGAACTTAAAGAAATAAATGGCTTTGGCGAAAAAACTGTTGCTAAACTAAAAGATCACCTATCTATCTAGTTTTTATTTTTTTGATGAAGATATTTGTTATACTATATTTCAAATATAGAGGAGTGAAATAATATGAAACCGAGAATTGATTGGGACCAGTATTTTATGATTCAAGCAGCTTTATTGGCGTCGCGAAGTACCTGCAACCGCCTTTCAGTAGGTGCAGTTTTAGTTCGTGATAAGCGGATAATTGCTGGTGGGTACAATGGCTCAGTCGCTGGTGATGCACATTGTATTGATGAAGGCTGTTATTTACGTGATGGACATTGTGTGCGAACTATTCATGCAGAAATGAATGCTCTTTTACAGTGTGCTAAGTTTGGTATTTCTGCTGATGGGGCAAGCATTTATGTAACAGATTTTCCTTGTTTACAATGTACCAAAAGTTTATTGCAGACTGGAATTAAGGAGATAAATTATATTCGTAATTATCACAATGATGATTATGCAATGAAATTACTTAAACTAAAAAATGTTGCGCTTCATCAGATTAAATTAGATAGTGATATTTTAGAAGAGGTCGATCTGGACCAGTATATCAACCCAGATCAAAAATAGATTATTCAACACTTTTGGTTTTTCCCCGCGCTAATTGCAAGTTTAGTAGCAGTTAGTTTCTTTAGTTCATATTGGTTAATTTTTCTTTTAATTGCTATATTTTACCGAATTGCCGTATTAAAAAGGCCAATAGTACTTGGGATTGGAGTGCTGACATGTTTATTAATGGCGATTTTGTGTTACAGTTTACAAAAAAATTGGGCAACTATTACGGCAGATAAGCAAATGGAAGTTACCCAAAGAATATTAGTTTACCCTGATGAATTAAAATTTAATGGAAATTTTATGACAGGGACTGCGATCGACATTCAAACTGGACAACGCGAAGCAATAACGATGTCGTTTAAGTCACCCCAGATGCTAAAAAATATTGATAAGCTTACAACACCCTCGATATGGCTTATTAATGGGCAGTTAAAACCGATTATTCCCCGTACAAATGAAAATCAATTTGATAACTTAACTTATAACCATCATCGTCGGATCTGTAATCAAGTTCAAATTAACCGGGTAGAGCAAATAGTTAGGCAAAAAAGAGGGATAGTTGGCTGGTGTCATACATTAAGAAAACGACTCAGCCTCTACTTCGAAACTTTACCGCCTCCTCTTAGTGCATATTGCCAACAATTAATAATTGGTAGTAGTAATGAGGATTCGGCTGAATTAATGGTAAGTATCAAAAGGCTTGGCCTGCTTCACCTTTTTTGCATTTCAGGAATGCATATCGTACTTTTCACTGATTTATTACGGCGACTATTGGTTCATTTATGGTGGCGTAAAGAATCGATTGATTTATTCTTAATTATTATTTTGCCGTTTTATCTTCTCATTGGTGGTGGAGCAACAAGCTTGATAAGAGCAACCATTATGGCTGAACTTGGCCTTCTTCATCGATATTTAAATTTGGACCGTCTTGATGGGTGGGCGCTGAGCTTATTAATTGGATTGGTTATTGATCCGTTGCTATTGCTTACATTAGGCGGTCAATTAAGCTATTTGCTTTCTTTTATTCTTCAAGTTCTTCCAGAATCAGTACGTGGTTTTAAACAGTCTTTATTATTGAATTTAATTAGTTTGCCTTCGTTATTGAGTTATGTATATGAGGTTCATCTTCTAAGCTTTGGGGTTAGTTATTTAATAATTCCGCTATTTTCTACAATTGTTTTTCCAGCGGTCTTGGTTGGGGCACTTAGTTTTAAGCTTTTTGAACCACTCACGTATCTAATTAATGCTGGTTTAAAATGCTTTCAATATATTTTAAATTGGTTATCTGATTTTCCAGGAATGATTCATTTTGGGAAACCACCGTTAATTTTGGCCCTTCTATTATTTGCGGCATCTTTATTTGTTATTTCTCAAGATACATCTTTAAAATCATGGAAGATATTAGCCTTATTGTATGTAATTACTGGAGGGATAATTCATTTGCCACTTAATGGCGAAGTTACCTTTGTTGATATTGGACAGGGGGACTCGATAATTATTAGAGAACCTTTTAATCGACGGGTAACAATGATTGATACAGGAGGCAAATTAAATTTTAAAAAGCCGGATTGGGCGACTTCAAAGCATTCTCAAGATGATGCCCAACGAATAACTATTAATTATTTGAAAAGTAAAGGCATTAGGCAAATTGATAATATTTGTTTAACTCACCATGATGCAGATCATATCGGCTATTTAACAACGATTTTAGATAATATAGCAGTGAAAAGATTGATTGTCTCAGCGGGGATGGAAAGACAACCAGCACTTCTTAATAAAGTAAGGACTGCTGAAAAGTCATCGCCAATGATAATTCCGGTGACTGATAATGTTAAGTTGTCATCATTTCCATTGCAAATTCTACATCCTTTTGTTCCGGGTGAAGGGAAAAATGAAGATTCTTTAGTGTTAGCTGGGAAATTTGGTGGGAAAAGATTCCTTTTTACTGGGGATTTGGACCAGGAAAATGAAGAAAAAGTTATTCAAAAGTATCCGCAACTAAAGTCAGATATCTTAAAAGCTGGTCATCATGGCAGTAAAACTGCTAGTAGTTATTTATTTTTGCAGACAGTTGCTCCTAAGTATGCGATAATTTCAGCTGGACGATTTAATAGGTATCGCCATCCTGATGAAATAACAATAAAAAATTTTCAAAGATTAAATATTAATTACTTATCAACGCAGCAATTTGGAATGATACAATATGTATACCATGGTCGAAATGGAAAAATAAAAACAACATTGAGGGGAGATGAGACAAGTTGGACATTGCCCAATTATCTACACAATTAAAAACTAAAACCCCAGCAATGGTATATTTGATTTTAGGAAAACAACAGGTTCTTCAACAGCAGGCAATTGATGCCTTTACAAGCCTTATTCCAGAGAATGAACAGGTCATGAATGTTGGTCGATATGATATGGAAGCCACGCCGTTGGCAGTTGCTTTGGATGATGCGATGGCGACTCCATTTTTTGGTGAACGACGATTAGTTATTATCAATAAACCGTTCTTCTTAACTGGTGAGAAAAGGCATTCGAAAGTTGAGCATGATTTGGATAGCTTAAAAAAGTATCTTGAACACCCTGAACCGTCTACAATTTTAGTTTTTACGGCCCCTTATGAAAAGCTTGATGGACGAAAAGGGATTGTAAAGCAATTAAAGAAGACAGCAGTTTTAGTTGATGCTAGTCCACTTGATGAACGAGCAGCTCGTCAAAGAGTGAGAACTCAATTATCAACTGCTGGGTTTGAAATATCAGAAGCTGCTTTGGATGAGTTGGTTCAACGGACTAATGCGGATTATGGGATGATGGATGCAAGCTTAACTAAATTAAAGATTTTGGCTTATCATGAAAAAAAGATTGATCAAAACATGGTAGCCGCTTTAGTTCCGCAATCATTAGATGAAAATGTATTTGATTTAGTCACTGCGGTTCTTAAGCATAATCAAATAAAGGCCTTAGATCTCTATCAACAGCTATTAGCAGGTCAGCAACCACCGTTAAGGATTAATGCGGTGCTAGTGGGGCAGTTTCGGTTGTTGATTCAAATAAAAGTATTAAGCAAACGCGGCCTTACGCAAGGGAGTCTAGCAAGTCAACTTAATGTCCATCCTTATCGAATTAAATTGGGATTAAAGACTGCACGTGATTTCTCAATGCAGGCGTTAGAAAATGCCTATTTGGGATTAATTCGTATTGAACAATCGTTAAAAACGACACAGCGCGATCCATCACTTTTATTTCAGTTATTTATGTTACAGTATTCTCAGCAGAGCAAAGGGGCATGAGATACAAAAAGAGGATAAGAAAACAAAATTTCTTATCCTCTTTTTGTGAAAAGTTAAAAATAAAAAAGCAACTAACTTAATAGTTGCTTTTTCATTACTTAGCGTAACGTGCTGAGAGACGTGACTTGTCACGTGCAGCCTTGTTAGCCTTGATAAGGCCCTTAGAGTGGGCACGGTCAATTGCTGAGATAGCAGCCTTGTATAAGTCGTCAAGGTTATCTGCGCCAGCAAGCTTTGCCTTATCGAACTTCTTAATAGCAGTCCGCATTTGGCTTAATTGTGAAGCGTTACGTGCTTCAGCTTTTTCACTAGTACGAACACGTTCAATTGCTGATTTGATAATTGGCATGAGTTTCACCTCCGTTACCCGATTTTCAGTTGACCAGAATTTTCAACATTTGTCATTATACAAAAGACTAGCGAGCAATGCAATAGCTAACGACGATCAAGTCAAAATTTCACAGAAATAGTTGCAACATTGGTAAATTTTATGTATATTTGTATAGGTTACTTCAAGCAAGTAATTAATTGCCTCTTCTCAGTTTAACGATCCTCACCGACGTTATACTTAGATCTTAGGCGCATTAATATTGAAAGGTGGGAAAATAGCATGGCTATTTCAAAAGAACGTAAAGATCAAATTATTAAGGAATTCGCAACTCACGAAGGAGACACTGGTTCTACTCAAGTTCAAGTTGCTGTTTTAACTGCTGACATCAACGAATTGAACGATCACCTTCGTACACACAAGCACGATTACCATTCACAACGTGGTTTAATGAAGAAGATTGGTCACCGTCGTAACTTATTAGCTTACTTACGTCGGACTGATTTACCTGCTTACCGTGAACTTATCCAAAAGTTAGGTTTACGTCGGTAATATTTTATTATCAAAGCACTTTGCCTTTTACTTGGAGGCAAGGTGTTTTTTGTTTTTACTCCATTATTTTCACTGATTGTGGTAAGATATTTATAACTATAATGAACGATATAAAATTCTTATCGCTACACATTGTAATCGATAAGGGGTTCAAAACTAAATATTAAAGGAGCCAAATCAATGGATAATAATATTAAAATTATTCCTTTTGGTGGTGTACGCGAAAATGGTAAAAATATGTACGCCGTTGAGATTGAAGACCAAATTTTCATTTTGGATACGGGGTTAAAGTATCCGGAAAATGAATTAATGGGAATCGATGTTGTCATTCCTGACTGGGAATACCTTCGTGAACATAAGGACAAGATAGTCGGAGTATTCTTAACACATGGACATGCAGATTCAATTGGGGCACTTCCGTATTTCTTGATGGACTTTAATGTTCCGGTATTTGGAAGCGAGATGACGATTGCCTTAGCAAAACTGGCAGTTAAAAACCATAAGGAAGTTAAGAAATTTAATGATTTTCATGTTGTTGATGCTTCAACAGCAATTGATTTTAATGATGTTACAGTTTCGTTCTTCCAAACGACCCATACTATTCCTGAAACTTTAGGGGTTGTTTTAGAAACTAAAGCAGGAAATATTGTTTACACTGGTGATTTTAAATTCGATCAGACAGCTAAAAAAGGTTATCAAACAGACCTTGCTCGTTTAGCAGAAATTGGATCACAAGGTGTATTAGCACTTTTAAGTGATTCTGCTGGTGCTGGAATTACGGGTGCGTCTGCTCGTGAGCAAGATATTGGAGACTACATTAAAGAAACATTTAAATATCAAAACGGTCGGATTATTGTTGCTAGTGTAGCTTCAAATATTATGCGCGTACAGCAGATTATCAATGCTGCTGTTGCCGTTGGTCGGAAGATTGTTTTATCTGGTAAAGATATTGAGCAAATCATCGATACAGCAATGTCTTTGGGAAAGCTGCACTTACCAGATGACTTATTCATTAGTCGCAAGGAAGCAGAAAAACTTGAACCAAATCAAGTTGTTATTTTGGAAACTGGTAAAATGGGCGAACCGATTAAGTCATTACAGCAAATTGCAAACGGTGATAATCCTAATTTACAATTAACGAGTACCGATCTTGTCTTTGTTACTACTACTCCTTCTTATGCGCAGGAGACTGAGGTACAAAAGACAAAAGATATGATTTATCGTACGGGAGCAGAAGTTAAGTTTATTTCTGATGATTTGAATCCTTCTGGGCATGCTAACCAAAATGATGAACAGTTAATGTTGAACTTCATGAAACCCAAGTTCTTCATTCCAATTCAAGGCGAATACCGTCTGTTAGATCGTCATGCAGAATTAGCAGAAGAAGTAGGAATTCCAAAAGAAAATATCTTCCTCGTTAATAAGGGTGATGTTCTAACCTACAAAAATGGTAAATTCCATGTTGGAGAACATATTGATGTAAGCAATACTATGATTGACGGGACAGGTGTCGGTGATATCGGTAATATTGTTTTACGAGATCGGCGCGTCCTATCAGAGGATGGGATTTTTGTTGTGGTGGCAACTATTGATCGGAAAAAGAAAAAGATCGTTGCTCGACCACAAATTACGTCACGAGGATTCGTGTTTGTAAAGACTAACCGTCAACTAATGCAACAGAGTGCTGACTTAGTTGAAAAGATTGTTCAAGAAAATCTAGATCAAAAGGAATTTGATTGGAGTCACTTGAAACAAGATGTTCGCGATAAATTAAACCGATTCTTGTTTGATCAAACTAAACGGCATCCAGTTATTTTGCCAGTTATTATGGAGATTAATCAACACCAAAAGAAGATTAAAAACAATGTTGAGAAGAAAGAAGAGAAATCTGCAAAGTCACGTTCAACGAAAGAACATCATCGTGGTCGTGGTAAAAAACGAATGGCAAAAGAAAAGAAGTAGCTGTTTAATATAAATAATGTGAAGGGAGGCTGGGAGAAAACTTTCGTTTTTCTCCCAGCCTCAACTGCTTTTATGAATAATTGTATAAAGTAATGAAATAAAAAAGGGTGATAAAAATGAACGAAACCCAACAAGATCAATATCTCCAGGCTCAAAAATTAATTGCTGAAGAAAAATGGCAAGAAGCTAGTAATATTCTGGAAGATCTTATAAACGAGGTTGATGATTCAGAAATCGGTCGATTGACGATCATCGCTCTGTATCATTCTCAACAATATACCAGGGCTTGTACTTACTTGTTTGAGTATTTAGAAGTAATGTTTGATAGCTTGGCAGATGCTCAAATTGCCATTAAAATTTTATGTCAAAATGAATTATTTGTTTTAGCAAGACAGGTGATTAGTAGTCTTTCGCAATGGCAGGAAGATTTGTTGACAATTGTTACAATGGGTGAGAAAAAATCTCGTCAAGAGTACCAGGAGACATTACAAACACGTTTGCGAGACTTTTATCATTTAGGAGATTACTCCCTTGAAGAGCAGCAAAGTAGGCTGCAGGCGGCTTTTAAGCTTCCTTTAAATGAATTTATTACAGGCGCTAAATTCCTGCTTCGTGACCCCTATACTCATCCACTGGTAAAGTCTAGTTTGGTTGAGCTACTTAGTAAGTTACAAGTTGCAGATCCAGTTACTGTTTATTGGCTAGATAAGAAAGAATATACAGTTGTGCCAGCCGATATTCAGCCTTTAAATTTATTGCCAATCGTTAGTGAAGGTAAGAGATTAATTACAGAAAAGTGTGGAAATCAAAACCCGCAGACAGAAAAGCTGGCAATTCAAGAATTTCAATTACAGGTAATGTTTTTGTATCCGCGAATTAATCAAATTATTGAGGACATTGATGAATGGACAAACGTTTTAATCGCAAGAATAGAAGGAAAGAAAGTCGCAACAAATACAGTTTCTAATACCTGGCAGAAACGATTAGGTAAGCAGATTGACGAATTAATAGAAAAACATTAGTCAAATACATTTACAAATGAACAGATAGTTGATATTATATTTAAGAATTCTTCTTCAGAGCCTAAGATTAAAGCTTTCAATTGGCGAAAAGAAGTTGTACAATATGTATAAGGGTATGTCAGTCACCGAATCAGATGATCTGGCATTATACTTGTAAATTATCAGGAGGTTTTCATTAATGGCTGAAAAAGAACATTATGAACGTACAAAACCCCACGTTAACATTGGTACTATTGGCCACGTTGACCACGGGAAGACTACTTTAACTGCTGCTATTACAAAGGTATTGGCAGCCAAAGGTTTAGCAAAGGCAGAAGATTACGCTGATATCGATGCTGCTCCAGAAGAAAAGGAACGTGGTATCACTATCAACACTGCCCACGTTGAATACGAAACTGAAAAGCGTCACTACGCACACATCGATGCCCCTGGACACGCTGACTACGTTAAGAACATGATCACTGGTGCTGCCCAAATGGATGGTGCTATCCTTGTTGTTGCCGCTACTGATGGTCCTATGCCACAAACTCGTGAACACATTCTTCTTGCTCGTCAGGTTGGTGTTCAATACATCGTTGTATTCTTGAACAAGACTGACTTAGTTGACGATGATGAATTAGTTGACTTAGTTGAAATGGAAGTTCGTGACTTACTTAGCGAATACGATTTCCCTGGTGACGATGTTCCAGTTGTTCGTGGATCTGCTCTTAAGGCACTTGAAGGTGACCCAGAACAAGAAAAAGTTATCCTTCACTTAATGGATGTTATTGATGACTACATTCCAACTCCAAAGCGTCCTACTGACAAGCCATTCATGATGCCTGTCGAAGACGTATTTACTATCACTGGTCGTGGTACTGTTGCTTCTGGTCGTATTGACCGTGGTACTGTTAAGGTCGGTGACGAAGTTGAAATCGTTGGTTTAACTGAAGACGTTCTTAAGTCAACTGTTACTGGTTTGGAAATGTTCCACAAGACTCTTGATCTTGGTGAAGCCGGTGATAACGTTGGTGTACTTCTTCGTGGTATTTCACACGACCAAATCCAACGTGGTCAAGTTTTGGCTGAACCAGGTTCAATCCAAACTCACAAGAACTTCAAGGGTGAAGTTTACGTTATGACTAAGGAAGAAGGGGGACGTCACACTCCATTCTTCTCAAACTACCGTCCACAATTCTACTTCCACACAACTGATGTTACTGGTACTATCGAATTACCAGATGGTGTAGAAATGGTTATGCCTGGTGATAACGTTACATTCACTGTTAACTTACAAAAGCCAGTTGCTCTTGAAAAGGGTCTTAAGTTCACTATTCGTGAAGGTGGACACACTGTTGGTGCCGGTGTTGTATCCGACATCTTAGACTAATTTTTGAGTACAGATGTGCTAAAAGGCTTGGGGAAACCCAGGTCTTTTTTCTTTAACAAAAATATTTGAAAATAACTTGGGGATCAGCCGTCAATAAGTTGCAATTACTGGTCTCCTACGGTAAACTAATATAGTATGTAAAGACTAATTATAAATATTAATTAGTCAAATTGATTTGTTATTGGAGGAAATAAAATGTCAGCAAAATGGGAACGCGATAGCGATGCCAGCAAAGGTACATTGACATTTGAAATTGATGTCGACACTATTAACAAGGGAATTGACGAAGCTTTCGTTGAGACTCGTAAAAAGATCACTGTTCCGGGTTTCCGGAAGGGTCGTGTCCCTCGTCAAATCTTTAACCAAATGTACGGTGAAGAATCATTGTATCAAGATGCCTTAAACAAGGTATTACCTGATGCATATAATGAAGCAGTAAAAGAAACTAACATTCAACCTGTAGATCAACCTAAGATTGATATTAAGAGCATGGAAAAGGGTCAACCATGGGTATTAACTGCTGAAGTTGACGTTATGCCAGAAGTTAAATTAGGTGAATACAAGGGTATGGAAGTTCCTGCTCAAGACACCACTGTTACTGATGCTGATGTTGATGATGCACTTGAAACTAAGCGTCAACAACAAGCTGAACTTGTATTAAAAGAAGATAAGCCAGCCGAAAAGGGTGACACTGTTGTTATTGATTACAAGGGTAGCGTTGACGGTGAAGAATTTGATGGCGGTTCAGCTGAAAACTACTCACTAGAATTAGGCTCAGGCTCATTTATTCCAGGTTTTGAAGATCAATTAATCGGTCACAACGCTGATGAAGATGTTGATGTAAATGTTACCTTCCCAGAAGATTACCACGCTAAGAATCTTGCTGGCAAGGATGCACTTTTCAAGGTTAAGATTCACGAAATCAAGGAAAAGCAATTACCAGAACTTGACGATGATTTCGCTAAGGATGTTGACGAAGATGTTGATACTTTAGCTGAATTAAAGGAAAAGACTAAGAAGCAACTTCAAGAAGAAAAGGATAACCAAGCTAAGGCTGCTATTGAAGATGCTGCTATCAATAAGGCTGTTGCTAATGCAGAAATCCAAGATATTCCACAAGCAATGTTGGATGATGACACTAACCGTCAAATGCAACAATACTTAGCAGGAATGCAACAACAAGGTATCAGTCCTCAAATGTACTTCCAAATTACTGGTACAAAGGAAGAAGATTTGAAGAAGCAATTTGCTAATGATGCTGCTCAACGTGTAAAGACTAACCTTGTCTTAGAAGCAATTGTTGACGATGCTAACTTAGATGCTACTGATGAAGAAATTGCTAAAGAAATTTCTGACCTTGCAAAGCAATACGGTATGGAAGAAGATGCTGTTAAGAAGGCATTATCTAAAGACATGTTAATGCATGATATTAAGATCCGTAAGGCTGTTGACTTAGTTGCTGATTCAGCAAAGCAAGTTAAGGATGACGAAAAGTCTGACAAGTAATTTGTTAAATAATTACTAATCAATGAGGCTGGAAGAAAACAGTAGTTTTCTTCCAGCCTCGCTATTTATCAAATATTAGTAAGATAAAGTAGAAAATAATTTACTGAGTAATTTAGTCGAAATTAAACAGTAATTTTGTTATTATGTTTTAATAAGTCTTAGAGGAGGTTCATTTATGTTTGAAGATACCACTGGTATGGATTCAGTTCACTGTTCATTTTGTGGAAAGTCCCAAGATGAAGTGAAAAAAATTGTTGCTGGTCCTGGCGTCTATATTTGTAACGAATGTGTTGACCTTTGTAAACAAATTATTGATCAGGAATTAGCAGAAGATGAAGCTAAAAAAGCTTTCCGTGTGCCAACTCCAGGAGAGATTGTTAACGAACTGGATGACTATGTAATTGGTCAAGGTGATGCTAAAAAAACATTAGCAGTTGCTGTTTATAACCACTATAAGCGGGTTAATGCAATGATGAGTGGTGATAATAATGATACAGAACTTCAAAAGAGCAACATTGCCGTAATTGGTCCAACTGGTTCTGGGAAAACCTATCTTGCCCAGTCACTTGCCCGCATTCTCAATGTTCCATTTGCGATTGCAGATGCTACAACTTTAACTGAAGCTGGATACGTTGGTGAAGATGTTGAGAATATTATCCTTAAACTACTTCAGGCTGCTGACTTTGATGTAGAACGTGCTGAAAAAGGAATCATTTACATTGACGAAATTGATAAAATCGCAAAGAAGAGTGAAAATGTATCAATTACACGTGATGTTTCTGGAGAAGGGGTTCAACAAGCTCTTTTAAAGATTCTTGAAGGAACAATTGCTAATGTACCGCCTCAGGGAGGACGTAAGCATCCACAGCAAGAATTTATCCAAGTCGATACAAAGAATATCCTCTTTATTGTGGGGGGAGCCTTTGATGGGATCGAAACAATTGTTAAGGAACGACTTGGTGATAAGACAATTGGATTTGGAACAGACTCACGAGAAGCTGAAGAGGTTACGGATAAAAATATTTTGCAACATGTTATTCCAGAAGACCTTCTTAAGTTTGGCTTGATTCCAGAATTTATCGGACGATTACCTGTGATGACTGCTCTTGAAAAACTTGATGAAGATGACCTTGTTCGAATCCTTACTGAGCCGAAGAATGCATTAGTTAAGCAATATCAAGAGTTAATTCGCCTTGATGGAAGTCAGTTGACCTTTACTGATGGTGCATTACGAGCAATGGCACAACTAGCAATCAAGCGGAATACAGGTGCTCGTGGTCTCCGTTCGATTATTGAAGATGTAATGCGGGATGTAATGTTTGACTTGCCAAGTCGTAAAGATGTAGAAAAGGTAATTATTGATAAACGATGTGTAACGCAACATACAGAACCTCGTTACGTTTTAAAGGATGAAAAAGCTTCTTAATGAAATGAGGTAAGCAAATGGAAGTTCACAATGTAGATTTAACAATCAGTGCCGTAAGTGATGAACAATATCCTAAAACAAATATTCCAGAAATTGCTTTAGTTGGTCGTTCAAATGTTGGGAAGTCATCGTTGACAAATGTCTTAATCAACCGGCGCAATTTTGCTCATACGTCTAGTCAGCCAGGTAAAACCCAGACGTTAAATTTCTATGACGTTGAGGATAAGGTATATTTTGTCGATGTTCCAGGATATGGGTATGCCAAAGTCTCGAAAAAAGAGCGAGAACGATTTGGAAAAATGATCGAACAATACTTAACCCAACGTGAACAATTACGCGGAGTTATTCAATTAGTTGATGCACGGCATGAACCAACCCCTGATGATGTAAATATGTATAATTGGTTACAATATTATAATATTCCAACATTAATCGTAGGGACAAAGATTGATAAGGTAAAACGAAGTGCATGGAATCGCCAACTAAGCCTTATCAAAAAGACCCTTGATGTTGAGAGTTCAACACCGATTATTCTATTTTCAGCTACAGAGAAAAAGGGTAAAGATGATGTTTGGCAGTGGATTGAAGAGCGAATGGGGAAGAACTAAGTTGGATTTTAATGAATACCAAAATGCAGCAAAACGAACCTTATATGGGAATGAACAAGTTTTAACAAATTGTGCATTAGGATTAGCTGGTGAGTCAGGACAAGTCGTTGATTTAGTAAAAAACTATACTTTTCGTAGTCGAAAATTAGATCGTAAGGAACTAATCCACGAAATGGGTGATGTCTTATGGTATTTATCTCAGATTGCAGAATGGGCCGATATTCCATTTGAAGAGGTTGCCAAAGCAAATATTGAGGAATTAAATCAGCGCTATCCGACTGGTTTTAAAAAACAAGATTAAAAAAATAAGCGGGGGTATGAGTGATCACATCTCCGCTTTTGCATTATTTCTTTTCTTTATCTTTACTATCTTTTTCTTTTTTATCGTCATTTTTTTTAGTTGCTTTTGGTTTTTTAGGATCAATCGCAAATTGATCAAATAATTTATCAAGCTGTTCGCTTCTTCTAGTAACTAATCCCATTTTTTTAGCTCCTTTTTTATATTTGACAAAATGCTAGCATAAATTTTGCTAAATGTACAATTATTTCTAAACACTTTCTTTGCCTTAATGATGATTTTTCAGATATAATATATTGTTAGATAATTTTTCGGAGGGATTTTGCGATGGCCAGTGAACATTTAGAACATAAACTAGCATTGTTACCTGACAAGCCAGGTTGCTACCTGATGAAAAACATTAATGATCAGATAATTTATGTTGGTAAAGCTAAAAATTTGAAGAATCGGGTTCGCTCTTACTTTAAGAGTAGTCACACCGGTAAAGTAGCTAAAATGGTTTCGGAAGTTGCAGACTTTGAAACCATTGTAACTTCGACTAATAAAGAGTCGTTCTTACTCGAAATAACGCTGATTCAAAAACATCAACCTTATTTCAATATCAAATTAAAAAAGGGAACTGGTTATCCCTACATAAAAATAACAAATGAGCGAGATCCTCAAATTAAGATCGTTAGTAAAATAAAAAAAGATGGTGGATATTATTTTGGCCCTTATCCAAATGTCTATGCTGCGGAGGAAACGATGCATTTTATTCAAAAGGTTTACCCATTAAGACGATGTAATGGGTACCAAGGCCGTCCGTGTTTGTATTACCATATGGGACAATGTTTAGGAGCTTGTTTTAAAGAAGTTCCTAAGAGTGACTACGAAGAGCAAATTAAGAAAATTAAGTCATTTTTGAGTGGAAACACAGCGACAGTTAAGCGACAGTTAACCAAAAAGATGCAACGAGCAGCAGAAAATATGGAGTTTGAACGAGCGGCTGAAATTCGAGACCAGCTTCACTATATTGAAGTAACGGTTGAAAAACAAAAGATTATTTCAAATGATAAGACCCCTCGTGATTTGTTTAATTTCTATATGGATAAAGGGTGGCTTTCTATTCAAATTTTCTTTATCCGACAAGCACGGTTAATGAAACGAGAAAAACGTCTATTTCCAATCGTGGATACGGCAGTCGAAGAAATGACCAGCTTTATTCTTCAATTTTATAATCGTCGTAATAATATTTTGCCGCATGAAATTCTCCTTCCCAAGGGTCTCCCTAATAAAGAAATAAGTGAAATACTAGGGGTGCCGGTTCGGACACCTGTTCGGGGAGAAAAACGAGATCTCTTAGCAATGGCACATGAAAATGCTCAGTTGTCCTTAGATGAAAAATTTCGACTGCTTGAGATGGACCAAAGTAAGACTACCGGTGCGATGAAAGAGATTACGGATGCCCTTGGACTTCCAGAAGGTCACCGGATTGAAGCATTTGATCATTCTCATATTCAGGGGGCTGACCCCGTCAGTGCAATGGTTGTATTTATTAATGGAGAACCGGCTAAAAATTTTTACCGGAAGTATAAATTGAAAACGGTGATTAATCATGCTGACGAAGCTGCCAGTACCCGTGAAGTTATTCGGCGGAGGTATTCGCGTCTCTTAAAAGAGAATAAGCCAATGCCGGATATGATTTTTATGGATGGTGGCGAAATTCAGATGGATGCGGCTAAAGATGTTTTAGAGAATGAACTTGGTCTCGAGATTCCGGTAGTAGGGATGGTAAAGAATGATAAACACCAAACCGCTGACTTATTGTTCGGGGATGATGATCACCATATTAATTTGAATCCACGGAGCCAAGGCTTTTACTTAGTTCAACGCATTCAAGATGAGGTTCACCGGTTTGCGATTACTTTCCACCGGCGCGTTCATACTAAGCATTCGTTGAGCTCGCGTTTGGATGAAATTAAGGGAGTGGGACCCCGAACTCGAACAAAATTGCTTAAAAAATATGGATCAATTACCAAAATTGCTCAAGCCTCAGTTGATGAAATCCATTCACTAGGAATTAATCGACCTACCGCCCAGTTAATCAAGGTTTCATTGCAGAAAAATGCTGAGGTGGCGAAGGGTAGTAGTCATGATTGAGTTTTGACAGGCTTATAAATTTTAAATATACTAAATAATAGACTAAAGAACGGAGACAATCATTATGAATATGTTTGTTGATCAAATAAAAATTGAAGTACATGCAGGTAAGGGTGGCGATGGAATGGTAGCATTTCGTCGTGAAAAATATGTTCCTAACGGGGGCCCAGCTGGTGGCGATGGTGGCCGTGGCGGTAGTATCATTTTAAAAGTTGATGAAGGATTACGGACATTAATGGATTTCCGTTATCACCGAATTTTTAAAGCTAAAAACGGTGGCAATGGGATGAGTAAACAGATGACTGGGCCAAGTGCAGAAGATACAATTATTGCTGTTCCCCAAGGTACCACTGTTAGGGATCTTGATACTGGCAAGATTATTGGTGATCTCGTTGAAAAAGACCAAGAATTAGTAGTTGCCAAAGGTGGCCGTGGTGGTCGCGGCAACATTCACTTTGCTAGTGCTAAAAACCCTGCTCCTGAAATTGCTGAAAATGGTGAACCAGGAGAAGACCATTACTTAGAATTAGAATTAAAGATGCTTGCTGATGTCGGATTAATTGGGTTCCCTTCTGTTGGAAAGTCAACTTTATTATCAGTAGTAACCGGTGCTAAGCCTAAAATTGCTGCATATGAATTTACGACATTAACTCCTAATCTCGGAATGGTAATGCTACCAGATGGCCGTGATTTTGCGATGGCTGACATGCCTGGTTTAATTGAAGGAGCATCGAAGGGTATCGGCCTTGGATTGAAGTTCTTGCGGCACATTGAACGTACCCGCGTTCTTCTTCACCTAGTGGATATGAGTAGTGAAGATCCTCATCAAGCAATTGAACGTTACCGGCAAATTAATAAGGAACTTGCTGATTACGATCCTGAATTATTAAAGCGACCACAAATTGTAGTTGCGACGAAGATGGATTTGCCAAATTCTGCCGATAACTTAGCCGCTTTTAAAGCTGATTTGGCAGCAGATAAGACTTTAGAAAAACAGCCAGAGATTTTCCCTATTTCAGCGGTTACTCATCAAGGTGTTCAACAATTAATGCAATTAACTGCTGATCTCTTAGATAAGACGCCCGCATTTGATAGTGAGAGTCATGATAAAGAATTGGTCGCTGAATATCGTGCTGCTGCTCCTGACAAGAAAGATGAAGCGGACTTTACCATTACCAAGGATGAAGACGGCACCTGGGTATTGGGTGGTGAAAAACTTATTCGGTTATTTAAGATGACTGATTTAACTCATGAAGAAAGTCAATTACGCTTTGCTCGTCAACTTCGCCATATGGGGGTTGATGACGCGTTAAGAGCTAAAGGTGTACAAGATGGCGATCTTGTAAGAATTGAAAAATTTGTTTTTGAATTTATTCAATAAAATTATACGTAGCAAAGGTAGGAAAAATATAAATGCAACTTGAATTTTTAGGAACAGGCGCTGGTTCCCCAAGTAAGCAACGTAATGTAGCAAGTGTTGCATTGCGGTTGTTAGAAGAACGAAACGCAATTTGGTTATTTGATGTTGGAGAAGCTACTCAACATCAAATTCTCAATACGACAATTAGGCCACGAAAGATAGAAAAAATCTTTATTACTCACTTGCATGGTGATCATATCTTTGGTTTACCTGGTTTACTAAGTTCCCGCTCTTTTCAAGGAGGAACCGAACCATTGACGATCTATGGACCAGTAGGAATAAAGCGGTATGTTCAGACTTCTTTGCAAGTAAGTGAGTCACGCCTCAGTTATCCTTTGCATTTTGTTGAAATAACAGATGACGGGGAACTATTTAATGATCATGGTTTTAGAGTGATTGCACGAAAGTTGGATCACAAAATTGCTTGTTTTGGATACCGGATTGAAGAAGCGGATCATCCAGGAGAATTACAAGTTGAAAAATTACGAGAACAAAAAGTACCATCTGGGCCAATTTACGGCCAACTAAAAGCTGGAAAAACGGTTACTCTTCCTGATGGTCGCGTATTAGATGGTCATGACTTTATTGGCACTCCTCAACCTGGACGCATTATTGCAATTTTAGGCGATACTAGACAAACAAAGAATGCAATTTTGTTAGCACAAAATGCGGATGTATTAGTGCATGAAAGTACTTTTGCTAAAGATGAGACGAAGATGGCACACAATTATTATCATTCAACCAGCAAACAAGCAGCTGAAATTGCAAAAAAAGCTGGTGTTAAAAAATTATTGTTAAATCATATTTCAGCACGATACACCGGTAAAGCAGCCTATCAATTGGCATATCAAGTTCGTAATATTATTCCTGATACTCGAGTTGTTAATGATTTTGACGTGATTGATATTCCGTTTAAAAAATGAAAAGAGATGGCAAAAAAATGCTGAGAAGAGTAAAGACGTTACGTTTTCTGCGAAATGAAGTTGTATTAATTACTGGTGGTTCAAGTGGAATCGGCAAAGAGTTGGCTTTTGAGGCAGCTCGTCGCGGCGCAATTGTTGTTGTTGTTTCTCGTAACCTTGAGAAGTTGCAAGAGGTAGCCAAGAAATGTTTAATTTTATCTGGTCGGCCAGCATTTGCTTATCAATTGGATGTCACCGACCCTGATCAGATTGATGATGTGCTTTCGAAGGTTCAACATGAAGTAGGAGGAATCGATGTATTAATTAATTCTGCTGGGCTTGGTGACTTTATTCCCGTAGTTAAGGAATCTTACCGCTCAATGGAAAAAATGGTACATACAAACCTCTTAGCCTTAATGTATATTAGTCGGTGTGTGGCTAAACAAATGATGGATCAAGGGTATGGGGCCATTATTAATATGGGTTCATTTGCTGGTAAATTGCCTACACCAAATAGCGCTGTATATTCAGCAACGAAGGCTGGGGTAATCCAGTTTGATAACGTTTTACGAATGGAAGTTGCTGATTATGGTGTCCAAGTGTTGACAGTTAATCCTGGTCCAATTGATACGCCTTTCTTTGATAAAGCGGATAATGATTATACATATCGGGCACATTTGCCAAAATGGGTGTTTATCTCTCCTGAAGACTTAGCTCGACGAATTTGGAATAATGTCGGGTATAAGACAAGGGAAATTAATGTTCCAGGATATGTGGCTTATCTTGGCTGGGCTTACCAAGTTATTCCCGGTTTAGGTGACTGGGCAATTAAGAAATTTTTTGATTTCCAACAGGATAAGAAGAACTTATAATATGCTCCCTTATTTTCATTTTCGTTAAATTGCAGAATTTAGCAGTTTCTTTCAAAAAATGAAAGGAGCAAAATAAAAGAGACTGAGTTTATCCCAGCCTCTTGTTTAATTTTGGCGTTGAAATGGTGGTTAATTTTAAATGATTGATGCAAAATTTAAGTGGAAACTTGCCGATAATGCTTCCTCAGCAACTGTTGATAATCTCGAAAAAGAGTTAGGCATTTCTAGAATATTAGCAACCTTATTAGCTCAGCAAGGAATCGATTCAACCGAACAAGCAAAAAAATTCTTTGAACCATCGATGGAAGAGATTCATGATCCAACCTTATTGCATGATATGGATAAGGCAGTTGAGCGGATTGAGCAGGCAGTTGAAAAGCAAGAACAAATTACTATTTATGGTGATTATGATGCCGATGGAATTACTAGCACATCCTTAATGTATGAAACATTATTATCTATCGGTGCTAATGTTAATTATTATGTCCCAAATCGGTTTACAGATGGATATGGGCCCAATATGGACGCTTACCAACGCCTTTGGGCTTATCTAGCAACGTTTTTACCATTGCTGGGTATTGTTGTTGCAATTAGTAACTTATTTTAAGGAGTAATAAGAAATGAGTTTATACACTAAAAAATTTGAAGAAGAAATATTAAGTAAAAGAATTATTGATATAGAAGACAGGATTGTTAAAGCTGGCAGTTATATAAATTCAATTACTGAAGATTGTTTTGAAGGTACTATCACTAAAGAAAATGGAGAAATAATTGCAGATGATCCGATTTCCTCAGCAGATGAAATTATTAAGGTCGCTAAAGAAATTAAAGATTTAGCAATTCAATATAAAACTTTAACTGATTTTGAAAACGACTTTATGGATGGTAATAAAAAAGCCGTTGATAGTGAGAACGCCAATTCAGACACTAACAACGACTAAATAAAACTTAGAGAATTAAATTTAGCTAATAAAAAAGCCAACAATCTTTACGGGGGATGTTGGACGAATTACTAATATTTAATTCTCTTTCATTCTAACATGAGTGGAGGGTTTAAACAATGGAAAAAGATAAGAACCAAGAACTAGCGTTTGAAAATCAGTTGTGGGAAGCAGATTCCAATGTTGAAGAAACAACCGGAATAGCCCAAGCACTGTATGATCAGTTAAATGATGTTTTTGCTCCAATTGTACGAGTAGACAATTATGCAGCAATGAGTGATGAACAAGTGTCTACGGTTGCTCAAACAGTAGTATCACGTAAGAAAGCATTGTTAGCACTATCTAGTATTTTGTTGGATAAGTTAGATCAAATTCATGATCAATTGCAATAGGTGGGACGTGATTAATAGTGTTAAGTTTTGAAGAAAAACTATCCGTTAATCCTTTATTAGATAGTGACAAGATGGAAAAAATTATTAATTCAACGTCACATCCCCTTAATGAGTACGCAAAGAAACAGTTTCAGAAAGCACTTGAATACTATAACGATGATTACAAGGTTATAGAACGAGCTGTTAGTAGTAAAAGTAGTAGAAAATTTATTGCTCTTTATAAAAATAATGAGGAAATAATTTCCTACTACCTAAATAAATATCATAGCGTTAAACCTGCTATTGGTGCAATGTGTTTTTATCTTCTCTACTACACAGGGGATGACGTTAAACAAGTTAACCGAATACTGCACCGTACACCACTCTTTAAGTATTGGAATAATGCTAGTCAAAACGAAGATCAATCAATAGTCGATTGGGACAATATATACGAAGAAACAAGTTTAGACGGGAAAAGCTTTGAATATATCAAAACAAAAGGCGAAGTAGAGATTATCAGTCTTAAATACAAACGCTAAATTACCATGTAAAGAGAGGGAAAATATGGCTAATATTGATGACTTAGTAAATAACAATAGTTTTCCAGAATGGTTAACTGTAAGTGATAAAGGAAATAAACTGGTTGATGAAATTAAGTTGGCTAAATATTTAGAAAAAAAGTATCACTTTACATCCAACCAATTTATAGAACACGGCTATTGGTTCGATCCTAAAAGTAGACAATGGAAAAATTACGCTGATTCAGTCATTGAAAAATCAATCAAAAATGAAATTGTACCTCATGGAATATGGAGAACGAACTTATTAGCATCGGTTTCTAAATTAATTGCCTTAGATTCACAAGAAATTGTAGAAGACAATCCATTTGATCAACCAGCACCTTATAAAGCAGTGTTTGGTAAACACACTTACAACTTGATGACGGACACTTTAGAAGATAATTCACCAGAGAACTATCTTTTACAAAATAGACCATATGAATTAGAAACAAAAGGAAAAGCTACAACGTGGAATAAATGGTTAAAACAATCATTAGTACCCTCAACTAAAGAAATCCGTGATGATACTGGAAAACTACAAGATGAATATGACCTAACAGCAATTGAAACAGTAAAAGCCTTTATTGGTTTTGCTTTAGCAGGTAGTTTTAAGGACTTTCAAATTTATATGATTCTATACGGGTTGGGTGGGGATGGTAAATCTACATTTCTAAATAAACTAATGGAGTTAATAGGGAAGCCTAACGTTTCAAACGTTTCTTTAGAAGCATTATCCGACCAAAAAGAAGCTAAATTTGCTACTTCTCAGCTGTATCATAAAGCTGCTAATGTTTTTGCTGATATAAGCCCCAAATTTATGGAACAGACTAATATTATTAAAACATTAACTGGTGGCGACGCTACAACAGCTCAATTTAAATATAAAGATCCATTTAAACTTGAAAATGAAGCTAAATTGATTTTTAGCGCTAATGATTTACCAGCCTTCAATGATTTTACAGACGGATTTAAAAGACGACCAATTATTGTAACGTTCCATAAGATTAAACATTTTAAAGAGCAATTCAAAGAGCAAGACTTTAAAAGAGAAATGCCAGCATTTGCCTATGAATGCTTAAAATCTTATAAAAAAGCACTTGATTCTGGTAAGTTTCCAGTGACTGAATACATGGAACAGCAAAAGCGAAGCTGGGTAAATGCTAATGACAATATCGGCAACTGGATTAACGATTGTTGTACTACAAATGAGAACGATAAAGAAAAATCGGTATATCTATATGGCAATTATAAAGAGTATTGTAAAAATACTGCTGTTCCTTGTCTTAGTAATCGTAAGTTTGCGAAAGAGCTAATAGCACGAGGATACAAACACACTACAGTTAAGATTAACGGTAAAAATGTTAAAGGTTATAAAGGAATTGCTCTTAAAAATTAGTTATAGTTTTATATTTATCGGTTACCTTTGCAGAAGTTCTTATAAAGCTTGATATAAAGCTATTTAAAGGTAACCGAAAGCATTTTGAGGTAACCGATAGTTTCGGGTTACTATATTAAGTAACTGCAATGTATCGGTTACCTTTATATCCTATCGGTTACCATATAAATGTTGATATAAAGGCGATTGTGGGTACTTGAAACGGGGTAACCGATAAAAGTAAAAACTATTTTCAATTGAAGAGATGAAAATTAACAATTAAAACTGCTTTTACCGTACTTTTATTTTGAGGCAGTGACCACATACCACCGGATAGGTGAAAAGCCTATTAAGGAGTTAAAAATAAAGTAACAGTAGATTTCACTAGAACGGCTGCAAACGTTCTACTATTGCTTGTATCTGCAAGTACAGGCAGAAAGGAATAATTAAATGCGAAGTAATAAATACGCAATTACACGATTAAAGCATAAGGTCACATTCGGTCATGAAGGTGGTACGGGGAAACGTAACCCGAATACTGGTAAGATCATGACAGGTTTTGTAGGAGATGTGACAGTACATTGTGGTAACTATTCAATCAGTGCTAGTCAAGCTATTAGTGAGGCAGGTAGTTCAATTACCGATGATGTTATATTGGTAGTTCGTCACAAGAAAGATTTAACGGATATGAAGAAATATCCAGAAGCACAATACAATGGCAATATCTATAAAGTTGCTGGTTGGTCAATTGATGATGAGTTATTGGCGTATAATACTGTAACCTTACGCAAGCTTGATAGTCATAAATAAGAGGTGAAATGGGGATGAGTAAATTAACAGTCAACACGCACCCAGAGTATAACAACTTTATTAATGTAATGATTGAGGCAAGCGGTGATGATCCTTCTAATTATCATATGTATACTACGCTTTATAGTTTAAAATTAGTCTCAGTAAATGGCAGTCCATTACCATTAGCTATAGATTTAGGATTGCCAGAGAACACAGAGCTAGCAAAGTATATAGCACGTGTGGCAGTTTGTAAGGACGCAGAGGAAAGCCGCAAAGATTGGTTAACTATCGCGAGGTATAAAGCAAGTGAATGTGATCCTTATAGTGCTAATCTATCAGAGTTAGAAGCTTGTATGACGAGAACGGTTAACGATATTAAAGACTGGAATATCAGCAAGCTAAAAGCTTTGAGTAAAGTAATCGAGATTATTAATCTGTAAATTATGGAGGTATCGTATTATGCGGTACCTTTTTTCATAGGAGGTTATCAAATGAGTGTAGTAAGATTCTGTAGTGCTGCTGGTTGTCGGGAAGTGATTCCAGTAGGTCAATATTTTTGTAAAAAACATCAATATCTACAAAAAGAATATGAAGACAAGCGTAAACATTGGCAACGAGATAACTATAAAAAGATGACCAAAGAACAGAAACATGAATACAACAGAAAAGTATACAAAAAGCGAATGGAAAGAAGCGCCAAAGCTCCTCATGACTATAATAGATTCTACAAAACGAGTAAGTGGGTTAAATTAAGCCGTCAAACGCTCCAGAAAAGCCCAGTTTGTGTTATGTGTTTACGAAAGGGAATAGTAAAAAAAGCTGATTTAGTTGACCACATTGTACCTATACGTGAAGATTGGAGTAAAAGATTGGATTCAACTAATCTACAATCACTTTGCTATCGTTGTCACCGAGAAAAGACAAGAAAAGATCATCAACGAGAAAGGAAAATAAATATGAATAGCTGAAATAATTTTAATACCCCCGCTATTGGTATAGACCGGTAGGAGCCGTAATGGTGGGGGTTTCTTTTAAAAAAATTCTCCCTTTACAAAAAAACGCCTTAAAATCCGAAGATTTCAAGACGTTTCTTTTTATTTTGTATGGTTTTCTTTTCAACTTTATTAAAAAATTTAGAGCCTCAAATGTCAAGGATTTTTTATTATAACTTTTAGGCATTGAACTTAACAAACTATTCAAATATGGTATAATAAGGGTTAAATAATACGATAATTGAATATGAAATGATGTTTTTTTATTTTTTAAACAAATGGTGACATGGTGTCACTAAATAAATAGAAGGAGGTAAAATATTTGGTTCAACCAATGAAGACCCGTCCAGAAGGTCATATTACTAAGGCAGAAAAAGCACAACGTGAAGACGCTGAAAAAGCATTGGCAGAATACCCAAACTTAACATCTCACGCCCCTAAATGGCTTGATGATGTAGCAAAAAAGGAATGGCGTAGAATTGTCCCACTCTTAAAGAAGAGTGCCCCTATTAGCGAACTAGATGTTAGTTTAATCGCTACTCACTGTACTTTGTATTCAACAATTATCAAATGTACTAAAGAGATTGATCGTACTGGGGTAGTTATTGATACAAAACGAGGATTACAGCAGTCACCTTACTACATGGCACGTGATAAGGCTATTAAAGAAATGAAGTCAATTGATAGTCAAATGGCACTTAGCCCACAATCACGGGTACGCCTAGAAGTCCACAAGGCAATGAGTGAAGAAGCTCCTACTGATGAGTTTGAAGAGATGTTGTCATAATGGATAGAGCTATTCAATACGCTAATTCAGTTGTTAAAGGTGAGTTAGTCGCCGGTAAGTTAGTTACTCATGCTTGCCAGCGCTTCTTAGACGACATGAAAAAGCAAAAGACCGATGACTTTCCTTATTATTATTCTGAAACGTATGCTGGTAAGGTTATTAAATTTGTTGAGAGCTTACCACAAACAAACGGTGAACCATTAAAGCTAGAGCCATTTGAAGTGTTTATCTTATCTAATATCTATGGTTGGCGACAGGTAGACGATAATTCATTGCGCTTCAATCGGATTCTATTAAGTGAAGCCCGTAAAAATGGAAAGAGCTTCTTACTGGCAGCGATTGGCGTTGTGTCTCTTCTAATGGAAAAGCAACCAGCCCGTAACCGACAAATACTATTTACTGCTAACAGTTCCCAGCAGGCACACCTTGCGTTTGATATTATGAGTGACCAACTAGAAAACTTACGGCGTAATTCAAAATATTTAAGGCAACGAGTGAAAATCAATAAACAACGGGTGACTGACAAAAAGACAGGTAGCTTCGCAATTCCACTATCTACTGATACCCACAGTACGGACGGTTATAACCCGACACTGGGCGTAGTCGATGAATATCACCAAGCTAAAGATAACACTATTCTAAACGCCTTGAATTCGGGTATGGCTCAACAAGACAATGGTATTCTAGCGATTATTTCTACTGCTGGTTTTAATCTTAATTCACCCTTCAAAAATGAATGGGACTATGCAGCCGATATACTTAACAGCAAAATTAAAAATGATCGTTACTTTGCGGTTATGTATTGCCTTGATAAAAAAGAAGAAATATTTAACCCCGAGATGTGGATTAAAGCTAATCCTTTGATGAGTAATCCTAAGATTGCTAAGACAATGAGGGAACACATTCAAAATGATTTAGATGTAGCCACAAAACAAAATAATATTAATAACGTACTTGTAAAGAATATGAATATGTTTGTACAGCAGAATGAAAATTCATATATTAGTACGCAAGATTGGGAACATGGATTGATTGAAAAAGCTCCAGATATTAGTAATAGAGATGTTTATATTGGTGCTGATCTATCAAAAAGCCGAGATTTAACGGCGATTAGTTGGTTAGTTCCGTTAGAAGATGAAAAGTTTTACGCTGATTCCCACGCCTTTGTATCTCGTTATGGTGGAATTGTTACTAAATCAAAACGTGATGGGATTGATTATGAAATGGCTGCTAAACGTGGGGAATGTTCAATCAGT
Organism: Limosilactobacillus reuteri subsp. reuteri; assembly: GCF_000016825.1. Lineage (NCBI taxonomy): Bacteria > Bacillati > Bacillota > Bacilli > Lactobacillales > Lactobacillaceae > Limosilactobacillus > Limosilactobacillus reuteri. Next base: position 737,028 of record NC_009513.1, read on the forward strand.
TCATTAGAAAGTGGCTTGATTGATTATGATTCCGTATATGATTTCGTGATGGACCTAATCGGTAAGTATAATCTCAATGTTAAATTCTTAGTATTTGACCCTTATAAATGGGCTGATCTTGTTAATCGTTTTGAACGGGCAGGACTACCACAACTTCAGTTAACACAATCCTATAAGAATTTATCGGTACCAATTGGGACTTTTAAGGAAGAATTAATTGCTGGTAACATTCTTCACACTAACAATCAGATGTTAGCTTACAACGTAGAAAATGCAATATTGAAATATAACTTTAATGGTCAAGCTTTACTTGATAAGACTAGAAAACAAAATAAAATTGATTGTCTTGCGGCTCTTATGGATGCTTGGGCGGCTGGTTATGATTACTTCGCTAAGAGAAAGGAGCAAGAACGTACAAATGAATACTATGAAACTGCTAAAAATCTTTTCTAGCTATATTAAACCGGTTTTGTTGATCACCGGAGGCGTTCTAATGGAGATCAGTGCTATAGGATTAACCGGTTGGTTGTTTGGGATTGGCTTTCTTGGTATTGAAATGATTGTTCTAGCTTTCATGATTAACTATTCTGATAATCACAAGTAAAGGAGGGTAGATAATGGGCCTATTTAGTAAGAGAACAACGACTACAAGCGCACAAGATCCATTTCTAGAGGCTCTAGTAAGTCTTTCCAGTAATGATCCTAATGCTTATGTTAGTGCTTCGGCTTTACGTAATAGTGATATATTTGCTGCAATTAGTTCTATCGCTGGTGATCTTGCCAGTAATCCGATTAAGTCTAGTTCTAGCCTATATAACAAGATGATTAATGATCATCCTAACGAGTTAATGGACGGCAGAAGTTTCAAGTACGCCCTAGCGGTTGAAATGCTATTAAATGGTAATGCGTTTGCCGAAATTGATTTAAGTTCACACACGCTAAATTTTATTCCTAACAATAAATTAACTGTCCAGCAAGATGATGTAACGCAAAAGCTGACTTACACATACAGCCCAGATGGACGTATTAAGCGAGTAATTGCCTCTTCTAACATCTTACATTTTAAGTATTTTACCCGTGATGGTTTAGTCGGACTATCGCCACTGTATGCGCTAAAAGATGAAATGAAGATACAGGCGGCTGGAAACAGGTTAATGACTGGATTCTTTAATAATGGAATTCATGGCACAACAGTTGTCCAAGTCCACCAAGCTGATCTTAGTTCGGATGGTAAAGAGAATATTAGAAAACAATTTGATGAGGCAACTACCGGTAATAATTCACTTAACACAATTGTTACTGATGATGGTATGGACGTTAAAAGCCTACCACTTAATACAGACGTGTTAAAGCTAGTAAATTCTAATGACTGGAATACCCGTCAAATTGCGAAAGCGTTCGGACTACCACCCGAGCGTTTAGGTGTAGAAAACGAGCATAGCAACCAACAACAAAGTAACGTTCAGTATTTACAAGGTACTTTACAGCACTATGAAGATTGCTTTACTTCTGAATTGAACTACAAGCTAGGGCAAGATTTTAGCTTTGATAATAGCAAGCTATTAAGCCTTGACCCGTCCGCTCAACAGCAGATGGCAGTTGATGGTTATGTTAACGGTATCTACACACGCAATGAAGCCCGAGCCTTACTTAATTTAGTGCCAGTAACTAATGGAGATAATTTTATTGAAAAAGAAGGAGGAGTTACAGCCAATGGAGAAACGACTAACAACTAACGCAGGTTTACAAACGGTAAGCCCTAAAGAAGACCCAACAAAAGACCAGCAAGACAACCAAGATGAAACGCAAGCCTCACAGCCTAATACAGTTGAAGGCTATGCGTTACTCTTTAATCAACCCAGCAAGGACTTAGGCGGTTTTGTTGAAGTGATTGACCCTAGCGCCCTTGATAACGTAGACCTATCCAATGTAGTTATGCTTGATCAACACGACTACACTAAGCCACTAGCAAGCGTTAAGGCTGGTTCATTACAACTTGATGTGGACGATAAGGGGCTTCACTTCAAGGCAACTATTGATCCAAGTGTAAGTTACGCAAGTGACACTCTTAATAATGTTAAGAATGGGAACATTAATTCTATGTCTTTCCGTTTTGATGTTGATGATGGTTCTGACAGTTGGACACGTGACGACAACGGACAAATTACACGCACCGTTAATCAGATTAAAGATTTATTTGAGGTTTCAACCGTTACAGTGCCTTCATATGATCAGACAAATGTTGATGTAGATAAAACAAGCATTCGTAGTTACAACCAATTTATCGAAAGTGAGGAACATAATAAAATGCAACACACAATCTTAGACCCCAAAAACAATACAGAACAACCAGCTAACGCCTTTGAAAGCTTCATTCGTTCACGTGGTGAAACCCGTGACGGATTAACAACTAAGGGGGCAGAAGCTGTTATCCCAGAAGAAGTTGTTACTCCAGTCCTAGACTTAAAGAACAGTGCTTATAACTTAGCGAAGTACGCTACTGTAAAGACTGTAGGGACTGGTTCCGGTCATTATCCAATCGCTACCCGTTACAACACAGCGGTACTTACTACTAAGGAAGAACAAGCAGAAATTGCTGATGTAGACGCTAATATGTTTGAAGATGTGAAGTTTGATGTAAAGACCCGTGCCGGTAAGATTGCACTATCAAATGAAGTTGTTGACGATTCAGAAGTTGATATTGTATCTGAAGTAAAGAACCAACTTCAAAAGTTAGTTGATAACACTGATAACGCTGAAATTATCAAGGTATTACAAGGCGATAACTTTACTAAGAAAACCGTAGCTAATGTTGATGACTTGAAGCAAGTATTCAACGTTGACCTTGACCCAGCCTTACAAAGTACTTCTACATGGTTAGTAAATCAATCAGCTTTCCAAGTATTAGATACTTTGAAAGACAATGAAGGACGTTACTTATTACAACCAGATGTAACCGCTCCTAGTGGATTTTCTTTACTTGGTCAACCCGTTGTTAAGATTAGTAATAAGTTCTTACCAGATAACACGGACGGTTCACATCCAATGATTTTAGGTGATATTTCAGAAGCGGTAGCAGTATTCCGGCGTAATCAAGTTACAGCCCAATGGGACAAGTTCGATAGTTACAGTCAAGGCTTATCTGTTATCGTCCGTAACGACTACCAACCAATTAGTAATGACGCTGCTTTCAATCTCTCTTTAACCACAACTAAGGCAACCGAAAGTAAATAATAGCTACTAGCACAGGGTGGGCAATATCGCCCACTCTTTTTTTATGAGGTGTATTAATGCGAAAAGAAGTAAAAAGTCTAGTAATAGTAATACTGAAAGATTATCCTTCAATTGATAAGAAACTAAAGAGCCGTAAGTTTGAACTAATGCACCCACTCCACAAAAGAGATGAAAATGTAGGCGGTGGACGTGCTATTAATCGCCCGTGGACTTATTACGATGATATGTTAATAACCATTGACCAAGATAGATATATGCACCGCTTAAAACGTGAGAAAGAAGCTATTGACTTAGCATTACAAGACGCTGGGGACTGTACCCAGAAGATAATTAAAGAATGCTATTTTAACCCTAATCATAAGACGATAAAGAACCTAGTAGCAACTGGCGATATATGGTGTAGCACTACAAAAGCGTACAAGTTACGTGATCAATTTATAGTAGATGTTGCTAAAAAGTTAGACCTAGATGTGTTCTAAAAGAAGGTGAAATTAATGAAATTTGATGTAGAGCAGTGGGAAGTAGACAACTTTAAGCAAGCCTTATATCTTGACGGTGAAGAAGAAGACCAATTAATCAAGGATTATCTAAAGAACGCTAAGGCTTATGTACAAAACGCTGTAAACCCCACAGCAGACTTAACCCAGTATGAACAATATACGTTTGCTGTTCAGATGTTGGCGCAATTTTGGTATCAAAATAGAGGTATTGACATGTCAAATACCCCTTACCAAGTGTTAAGCATGATTCAACAATTGCGGGGGCTTGTATAGATAACTAGTATAGATTGGTGCGTTATATACCTAAAATGTATGGTATAATTAATAACGGGAAGTGAGTAAAACTTCCCGTGAACATTAAGTGTTTGGAGCAATACAGCCAGCATTACAGTATTTATTTTCTTTCAAGCCTTGTAAACTCCTTCCAGAATATAGCTATCAAAGTCACCATAGTAGAAAGTTTTATTCAATTGGAAAGGGGATGGTTATATGGAAATAAAGTATAACCGTTTTCTTGTCGCTTAGTTAAGCGATAGGAAGTATAAAGTCGTGACGGACAAGAATACAATGGTTTCTTTGATGTGTGGACTGACTAATGTTATTGCTTGATTAGTGCTTAATGTCTATTAGGCATATTTTGTTGAGTGTGGGTTAAAGTCTTTAATGGCTTTCTTATTTTTAATTTGGTAGAATAAATATCCATATTTTCCTTAGTCGGGCTTTAATTAGTCCGGCTTTTTTTGCTATCAAACGAAATGAAAAAGTATAAAACGGGTGATTGATCATCTTGTTTTGTTAGAGAAGGAATTAAACCAAGGGTAGTGTTTCCAGAAATCGAGAAAACTTTTTTTGTGATGATAAATAAAAAACGCCACGTAAATTGTGACGATTGGAATATGTATTTAAATAAGTAGATATGTATCTTGCCAGCCAGAAGATATTGAGAACATTTTGAGAACAAAAAGTGATATATGTTGAAATGTTGCGATAAATTAAAGGGCTGTTAAACCGCTATATAAAGCAATTTGAACAACCCTTTAACATTCTGGTTAATTATCTAAGGAGACAAGGGGATTTGAACCCCTGCACGCTTTTACACGCCTAACGGTTTTCGAAACCGTCCTCTTCAGCCACTTGAGTATGTCTCCATTTCAACTTTATCATTGTAACAAAAAAATTGTAAAGCGTAAAGAGAATATCAATCAAGGAAATAGCTATTTAATAATTTTGCAGAAATGATTTCTTGCTGATATGATATTCTAATATATGATGTAATTTGAAATTTGATTAGGGGATTTTTATGGTAAAAAAATATTATGCAGTCAAAAAAGGTCGTCATCCGGGAATATATAAAACTTGGGCTGAATGTCAGAAGGAAGTTAATGGATATCCAAATGCTAAGTTCAAAAGTTTTTTAACACTTAAAGGTGCTAATGAATGGCTTCAGGCTACGGGAAATACCGTGCCCTCGACTAAAGCAGTTGATCATTCTGATAATATTCTTGTTTATACTGATGGAGGCTCCCGTAATCATGGCAATAAGTTGGGGCAGCATGTTAAGGCAGATGATAAAGCAGCTTGGGCTTATTTTATTCAAACTAAAGATCAAGCTTATACAGGAACGGCTGGCGAATTCGGGGCTACTAATAATAAAATGGAGATTACAGCTTTAATCCAAGCGTTAACTAAACTATTAGAACTTGGCCTCCAAGATCAACCAATTACAGCGATTTTGGATTCACATTACGTACTAGACCCAATTATGAAAGGCTGGTTAACTAATTGGCAACGGCGGGGATGGTTAACTGCTAGTGGCAAGCCGGTAGCAAATCAGAAGCTATGGGAAGAAATAGTTACCCTTTTACCTCAATTCCCTAATTTACATTTTGATTGGACTAAGGGTCATGCAACGAATGCTGGAAATAATAAGGTCGATGAATTACTAAATAAAACGATGGATCAGTTATAATTATTTGACAAGAGGATGATAAGAAATGAGAATTGGTATTGACAAAATGGCTTTTGCAACAACAAATGATTATTTAGATCTTGTTGAATTAGCAAAAGAACGCGGCGTAGATCCTAATAAATTTACCATTGGAATTGGACAGGATCTACAGGCAGTTGTGCCACCTACGCAAGATATTGTGACTTTAGGAGCTACGGCAGCGAAAAAATTGCTTACTCCAGAATTAGAAAAAAATATTTCGACAGTAATTGTGGCAACTGAGTCAGGGATTGACAATTCAAAAGCAAGTGCAATCTACATTAAACACTTATTAGGACTTAGCGACTTTATCCGAACGGTAGAAATGAAAGAGGCATGTTATTCTGCGACAGCTGCTATCCAATTTGCAAAGGGGGTAGTGGCGCTTAATCCTCAAGAAACTGTATTGGTGATCGCTGCTGATATTGCTCGTTATGGATTAAATACTCCAGGAGAGGTGACTCAAGGAGCTGGAGCAGTTGCAATGCTGATTTCACAGAACCCTCACATCCTAACCCTTGAAGATACAACTGTCGCTTATAGCAAAGATATAATGGACTTTTGGCGGCCGTTATATGCAACAGAAGCTTTAGTAGATGGAAAATACTCTACTAATGTTTATATTGAATTTTTCCTTCAAACTTTTACCCGTTACCAGCAATTAACTGGTCGAGAATTAGCAGATTTTGCTGCCCTTACATTCCATATGCCATTTACTAAAATGGGAAAGAAAGGGTTAGAAGGGTTGCTTAAAGATCGTAATGATGAGGTAGCTCAACGATTACGAACACAATTAACCGCAAGTCAGCTATTTTCGCGTCAAGTTGGCAATCTTTACACTGGCTCCCTATATTTATCATTAATGTCATTGTTACAAAATAGTGACTTAAGAGCTGGAAGCCGAATTGGGTTATTTAGCTATGGTTCTGGTGCAGAAGGAGAGTTCTACACAGGAATCCTAGAAGATGGCTACGAGCATTATATGAATAATATTCAAGAAGAACTAAAACATCGTCATCAGGTTTCGGTGGCAGAATACGAAAAACTATTTAGTAGTCAATTAGGAATGAATGATCGGGATATCGAATTTGATGTTGCTGATGATCCATTGCCTTTCGTTCTTAAAGGACAAAAAGATCACCAACGGATTTATGAAGCTAAATAACCTAATAAAAAAGGAGCCCCAAAATGGACTCCTTTTTTATTTAGAAAATATGATCACGAAATAGTCCCACTACTTTACCAAGGATTTTAACATTGTCTAAGAAGATTGGCTCCATCGTATCATTTTCTGGCTGTAAACGAAAACGTGTTTTTTCTTTATAGAATCGTTTACAAGTAGCTTCATTATCATCGTTCATTGCAATAACGATATCACCATTTTTAGCAGTGGATTGTTTACGCACGATTACTTGGTCGCCATTAAAAATCCCTGCTTTAATCATACTAGTTCCGCGAATGGTAAGCATAAACAAATCATTATTATCTTGAATAGAAGGAGGTATCGGGAAAAACTCAGTAGCATTTTCGACTGCTAAAATTGGTTGTCCAGCCGTAACAACACCAAGCATTGGAATTTCTTTTTGAATCGGTTTTACACCTAAAATATCAAGTCCCTTGGGTGTAATCTCAAGTGCTCGAGGCTTAGAAGGGTCTTTTTGTAAGAATCCTTGTTCAATTAAGCGGGAAATGTGTCCATGAACTGTTGAAGTTGAAGACAGGCCAACAGCACTACAAATTTCACGAACAGTTGGTGGATAGCCATGATCTTCAACTTGTTTGTGAATATAATTTAGGACGGCCATTTGTTTATTTTTTGCTAGCTTTGCCATATTGACACCTCATTATCATTAATTGTGTTAAGCTTATCATAGATAGATGCATATTTCAAACGTACGTTCGCGATTTGCATTGATTTTATAAAATAAGTAAAATCGACTTTATTAAGGAGATGATTATAATGGCTGAATCTAAAGAACAAGATGCTTTATTGAAGCGAATTAATGAACTTGCTCATAAGAATAAAGAAGAAGGTTTAACTGAAGAAGAAACAAAAGAACGAGATCGTTTACGTAAGGAGTACCTAAAGAACTTTAGAGAAGCAATGCGTAGTAATATTGAAATGATGCGGATCTTTGATAAAGAAGGGAAAGAAGTTACTCCTGAAAAGGTTCGTGAAATCCAACGTAAAAAAGGACTTCGTGACGATTAACAGCGATTTGCTCTTTTCAAAAATTGCTCTTTCGTGTAAGATGGATAGGTAACGAGCAAAGGAGGAAGTAATTGTGGGTATGACGATCATGCTAATGATTCTTGCATTATTAGTCGGTTTGGTTATCGGCTTCTTTGGTGCACGTAAATACATGGAAAACTACCTCCGCAATAATCCACCGATTTCGGAAGAGATGCTGCGGACGATGATGCTTCAAATGGGACAAAAACCATCAAGTCGTAAATTACATCAAATGATGCAAGCGATGAAAGCACAAGCTAAAAAGTCGAATCGTAAATAATATAAAAGGATGTGATAATTATCACATCCTTTTATATTGGAAATTAAAATTCGTCATTCTTCGGCTTTGGAGGAACAATATATTTATAATTGGGATCAATTTGTCTATCTAATTGGTCAAAGGCGTCTTGCATTTGCTTTTCTAAGTCAGCCTGTACTTCGGGAGTGAGCCGTTGCTTTCGGTCAATATAAATAGGCTTCCCAAATGCAATTTGGCGCGGCTTACGGGTAAATAGCTGACCAAATTTTAGGGGTCCCTGGTAAACAGCAGGAACTAAGGGGACGTTTGCCATTTTAGCGATCACGGTGGCCCCGCCTTTTAATTTGGATGAGTAGCGTGATCCACTAGGAAAAATAATGGTCGATAAGTCAGTTTTCTTTAAAATTGTAACCGGCTTTTTAATAGCAGACGGGCCTGGATTTTTCCGATCAACTGGATAGGCATTTAGTGCTTTCAAGAATTTGCTAGCAATTGGATTCTTAAAAAGTTCTTTTTTAGCCATGAAGCTAAATTTTTTAGGCCATACGGCAAGCGCTAGTAAGACAGGATCCATCCAAGTACGATGAGGTGCAATAATAATATAATTGCCTTCAGGGATGTTTTCCCGATTGTATATTTTAGGTCGTCCGTTAATCAAATTTAAAAATGGATTAACGATTTTAACGAGGAAAGTGTACAACATGTCAATCTTCCAATCTATAACAAAATTAAGTTTTCGTTCCTCAGTATGACGAAAAAAAGTGGATCTTGCAAGTACAAAAATAATGGAGGACATAATGGAAAACAGAAATATTCTAAAAAAGGATGAAAGAATTGATCAATTATATAGTCAGGATGTACGGATAATCCAAAATCCCCATTATTTTGCTTTTTCGTTAGATGCTGTCTTATTAGCAAACTTTGTGCGTCCTAATCATCGACAGAAATTAAAAATTGTTGATTTATGTGCTGGAAATGGGGCAATCGGCATTTTTCTCCACGATAAGCTTGGCGGAACATTTACTGAAGTTGAATTACAACCACAGATTGCGGATATGGCTGAACGGACAATTATGCTAAATGATTTACAAGATCGGTATACCGTCATTAATGATGATATTGCTAACGTTAATGATTATATTTCTAAGGATTCGATTGATATTGTCCTTTGTAATCCTCCTTATTTCCCAGTTACAGCCCAAAGCCAGAAGAATCCAAATAAAGCTTTAGCGATTGCCCGTCACGAAATAGCGACTGATTTAGTGACAGTTATTCAAAAAATGAGTGGCTTATTAAAAATGAATGGTCATGGGTATCTTGTGCATCGTCCAGATCGTTTAGGTGAGATTTTGCAAGTGTGTCAGGAAAATAGATTAGCACCTAAAAGAATTCAGTTTATTCATCCTAAACCTGATCGTGATGCGAATATTTTGTTGCTTGAAGTGATTAAGGATGGTCGACCTGGAGGAGTAAAAGTAGTACCACCATTGATTGTTCATGGAGCAGATAACGAGTATACTCCAGCGATTCAGGAGTTATTATATGGCAAGTGAAAAATACTATATTTATGTATTGTATTGTGCAGATAATAGCTTTTATTGTGGCTTTACCAACAATGTTAAACGACGCTTTCATACTCATCAGACTTATCAAGGGGCAAAATATACTCGTGTGAAAAAGCGTCATCCGCTAAAGCTTATTTATTCAGAGGAATTTGAATCAAAGCATGATGCCCTGAGTGCGGAATATTATTTTAAACATCAAACCCGCCGCCAAAAAGAAAAATTTTTACTAGACCATGGTGTCGATTTATTGAAACTACGGAGGAATTAAGATGAAGATTTATATGTATGGTGTTTATCAGGATGAAGTTCCTTACATTAAGGAATGGCAAGAGGAACATCCTGAAGTAACTGTAGACTCAACAACGAAACTTTTAGACGAAAGCACAGTTAACTTGTCTAAAGGAAGCGATGGAGTAGTAGTATTCCAGCAAAAGCCTTATTCAGACGAGGCCTTACGTCAATTAGCACTTAATGGTATTACAAAGATGTCATTGCGAAATGTTGGGGTTGATAATCTTAACCATGAATTAGTACAAGAACTTGGTTTTCAAATTACCAATGTACCGGTTTATTCCCCAGCTGCGATTGCTGAATTTTCAGTTACTCAAGCACTTAACCTTTTACGTCGAACAAAAGAATTTTATTTGAAGTTAGCAAAAGGAGATTATAACTGGGCACCGCATATTGCTAAGGAAATGAATAAGCAGGTTGTTGGGATAGTTGGAACAGGAAACATTGGATCTACGGCGGCTAAAATCTTTGCTGGTTTTGGTGCAAAAGTGATTGCATATAGCCGTCACCAAAATAAGGAACTAGAGGGAATTGTTGAATACGTTAGCCTTGATGAATTATATAAACGGGCAACAATTATTTCACTTTATTTACCTCATGTTCCAGCGACAGATAAAATGCTTAATGAAAAAACATTTGCAATGATGCAGGACGGGGTCTTACTGGTTAACACTGCACGTGGACCATTAGTCGATGAAAAGGCATTGATTGAAGCATTGAATAGCGGTAAAGTCGGAGGAGCTGCTCTAGACGTAATGACTGGTGAAACCAAGATTTTTAACCGGCAAATTAATTTCCAAGAAGTTGATTATGACGAATTTAAAGATTTAGTTGACCGGCCAAATGTTTTAATCACGCCACATATTGCTTTTTATACTGATCAAGCAATCAAAAATATGGTTAAGATGAGTTTGTCTGCCAATCTAGATTTGATTAAAACTGGCACCTCAGATAAACTAGTTAAATTTTAAAATAAGTTAAGTGAAAAACCTTGTCAGTTTGCAAGGTTTTTTGTATACTATATTTCGGTGTTACACGCCAATTTCACACCCAGAATGATGGTGGTGAGGGTGCTTAAATAGTCCCATTGCCAGAAGAAGACTGGGGAGGAAAAACAATTTGGAGGTATATTTATGTCTGTTGTATCTATGAAGCAATTGCTTGAAGCCGGTGTCCACTTCGGTCACCAAACTCGTCGTTGGAACCCAAAGATGGAAGAGTACATCTTTACTGAACGTAACGGTATTTACATCATTGACTTACAAAAGACTGTTAAGTTAATTGATACTGCTTACAACTACATGAAGGATGTTGCTGCTAACGATGGTGTTGCTTTATTTGTTGGTACAAAGAAGCAAGCTCAAGATGCTATTGAAGAAGAAGCTACTCGTGCAGGTCAATACTACGTTAACCACCGTTGGTTAGGTGGTACTTTGACCAACTGGAAGACTATCCAATCACGGATCGCTCGTTTGAAGGAACTTAAGAAGATGAGCGAAGACGGTACATTTGATGTTCTTCCTAAGAAGGAAGTTGCTGTCTTAACTAAGCAACGTGAAAAGCTTGAACGTTTCCTTGGTGGTATTGAAGATATGCCACGGATCCCAGATGTTATGTTCATTGTTGATCCTCACAAGGAACAAATCGCTGTTAAGGAAGCTCAAAAGTTACACATTCCAATCGTAGCTATGGTTGATACTAACACTGACCCAGACGACATTGATTACGTTATCCCATCAAACGATGATGCTATCCGTGCCGTTCGCTTAATCACTTCAAAGATGGCTGATGCTTTTGTTGAAGGTAAGCAAGGTCAAGACGATGCTCAACAAGAAACTGCTGATGATAACGCTGCTAACGAAACTGTTAGCGAAGATTCATTAAAGAACTTGAAGAACAGCGTTGAAGGTAAAGAAGACTAAAAACATTAAATTCTTGGGCTGTTTTGTACGGACCATTCTGGCCTAAGTACTAAACAGCCCTTTTTTCAAAAAAAGATTATAAAAGGAGAGATTTCGTCATGGCTGAAATTAAAGCTGCTCAAGTTATGCAATTACGTAAAAAGTCCGGTGCCGGTATCATGGATGCTAAGAAGGCATTAGTTGCTAGTGATGGTGACATGGACAAAGCAATGGACTACCTTCGTGAAAAGGGTATTGCTAAGGCAGCCAAGAAGAGTGACCGTGTTGCAGCTGAAGGATTAGCTGATATTGCTGTTAATGGTAATACAGCTGCAATCGTTGAATTGAATTCAGAAACTGATTTCGTTGCTGCTAGTGAACCATTTAAGGACTTATTGAAGAAGGTTACTAAGTTAATTAGTGAAAACAAGCCTGCTAATGTTGAAGAAGCATTAGAAATCAAGACTGAAAATGGTACATTAAATGATGATATTATCAGTACTACACAAAAAACTGGTGAAAAGGTTAGCCTTCGTCGGTTTACTGTTGTAGAAAAGGATGACGGCGATAGCTTTGGTGCATACTTACACCAAGGTGGTCAAATTGCTGCATTGGTTGTCTTAGAAGGTGCTGATGATGCCACTGCTAAAGACGTTGCAATGCACGTTGCAGCTATCAACCCTGAATTCATGACTCGTGATGATGTTTCTCAAGAACGTCTTGACCATGAACGTGCTATCTTCAAGGAAGAAACCTTAAACGAAGGAAAGCCTGAAAAGATCGTTGACAAGATTGTTGAAGGTCGTTTAAACAAGTTCCTTTCACAAATTTGTTTAGCAGATCAAGACTTTGTTAAGGATTCTGACCAAACTGTTGAACAATACGTTTCAAGCAAGAATGGTAAGTTGAAGTCCTTCATTCGTTACGAAGTCGGTGAAGGAATCGAAAAAAAGCAAGATGACTTTGCTCAAGAAGTTAAGGACCAAATGAACTAAGCGTTCGGTCAAAAGGAGGACGTACTCAATGTAGTGCGTCCTTTTTTAAAAATTAGCTTACCAATTCAAGGAGGATATCATATGGCAGATATTAAATACAAGCGAGTAATTTTAAAGCTCAGTGGAGAAGCATTAGCTGGTGACAAGGGTTTTGGGATTAACCCTCCCGTTTTAAAGGATGTGGCTAAGGAATTAAAAGAAGTTCATGATTTGGGCGTTCAAATTGCTATTGTTGTTGGCGGTGGTAACATGTGGCGTGGTGTTACTGGTGCTGAATTAGGGATGGAACGGGCGCAAGCTGACTACATTGGAATGTTAGCAACCATTATGAATGCCTTGTCACTTCAAGATGCGCTTGAATCAATTGGTGTTCCTACACGGGTACAAACTTCAATTGAAATGCGCCAAATTGCTGAACCATATATTCGGCGGAAAGCTATTCGTCATTTAGAGAAAGATCGAATCGTTATTTTTGCTGGTGGAACAGGAAGCCCTTACTTCTCAACTGATACTACTGCCGCATTACGAGCAGCAGAAATCAACGCTGATGCCATTTTAATGGGTAAAAATGGGGTTGACGGTGTTTACTCAGCTGATCCAAATAAAGTTAAGGATGCTACTAAGTTTGATCATTTAACCCATATGGATATCATTGAAAAGAATTTACATGTAATGGATACTACTGCTAGTTCACTATCGATGGACAATCATATCCCATTGGTAGTCTTCAACTTGAACACATCAGGAAATATTATGAAAGTAGTAACTGGTCAAGAAGTTGGTACAACAATTGAAGGAGACTGATAATATGGCTACAGGAAAAGAAATTTTAAATGATGCCAAACAGAAAATGGCAAAATCAGGTTATGCACTTCAACGGACACTTGCTGATATTCGTGCAGGTCAAGCCAATGCAAGTTTATTAAATTCTGTTAAAGTTGAATATTACGGAGCACCAACTCCATTAAATCAAGTTGCATCAATCACAATTCCAGAAGCACGACAATTATTAATTACTCCTTATGATGAGAGCGTGCTTGAAGAAATTGAAAAAGCAATCTATGCATCTAATTTAGGATTAACTCCTCAAAACGACGGAAGTTCAATTCGCTTAATTATCCCACAATTAACCGAAGATCGGCGGAAAGAATTAGTAAAAGACGTTAAGGCTGAATTAGAAAAGGCAAAAGTTGCAGTTCGAAACGTTCGTCGTGAAGCGATGGATGACTTAAAGAAGGGTAACAAGAACGGCGACTTTAATGATGATGAATTCCATGATCTTGAAAAGAAAGTTCAAAACGAAACAGATGCTGGAATTAAGAACCTTGAAGATATTGCAAATGCAAAAGAAAAGGAATTAATGGAAGGCTAGTTTTCAGAATTAAAAAGGTTGTGAACTTTGCGTAAGTCCACAACCTTTTTATGTGCGCCCGGCATGGGTATTAGCTAGGCGGTGAGAGTCCGCTATGGGCCGTAGTAGTCGGAACCATGAGCTGAGGACAAGGGTGTCCACTGTGAGGTGGAATCTGAAGGAAGTCTAAGGCAAAGTACTGCACCGATGAACAAGAAGTAGCTATAAGGCTGGAACTAACTGGATAAGACTGCATGACAAGTTAAAGTCCAACACTACTCGAAGTTACTTTCAGTAAAGCTACCGGTGACATGGTACGAAAGTTAATATCCTTACCCGGGGAGATCTGGCCTACACGTTTCCGACAAGAGGAATAAGTTTAATTTCCACAGAAACAAGCGGTGCAGTGATGTAGCGTTGAGTAAGCCAGAAGTCAGCCGAGGTCATAGTAGTCTGAGTAATCAGATGAAGGACTGAACGACAATAACTTGTAACTTATATCGGAGATGTAATCAGGTGCGACAATCGCAGAAAACAGAACAACAAGCTGACCGCTTGTCGAGGATAGGTTTGGAAAACCGAAAGTACACAAGGGCGCGTAGTACCGATTATGGTGAAGGTAAAGGTATGAGTGTCACTATCCAAGACTTAGTCTTGGACCGCAATAACCTTAATCAGGCTTATTTGCGAGTTAAGAGAAATAAAGGGGCAGCAGGCATTGACGATATGACAGTCAATGACCTTCTGCCATATCTCAGAGAAAATAAGAGGGAATTGATCGCTAGTTTGCGTGAGGGCAAGTATAAACCAGCACCAGTCAAACGGGTAGAAATTCCGAAGCCTAATGGTGGAGTAAGAAAACTCGGAATACCAACAGTGGTGGACCGAATGGTTCAACAAGCTGTGGCCCAAATTCTTACACCTATCTTTGAGCGTGTTTTCTCTGATAATAGTTTTGGCTTCCGCCCTCACCGTGGGGCTCACGACGCTATTGCAAAAGTAGTAGATCTTTATAATCAAGGTTATCGAAGAGTTGTCGACTTAGACCTAAAAGCCTATTTTGATAATGTTAATCATGACTTGATGATTAAGTATCTTCAACAATATATTGATGACCCATGGACACTAAGGCTCATTCGTAAGTTTCTAACTAGCGGAGTCTTAGACCATGGGCTTTTCGCTAAGAGTGAAAAAGGAACCCCACAAGGAGGGCCATTGTCACCAATACTGGCGAATATCTATCTAAATGAGTTGGATAAAGAGTTGACTAGACGTGGTCACCACTTTGTGCGCTATGCGGATGATTGTAACATTTATGTTAAAAGTCAACGAGCCGGAGAACGAGTAATGCGAAGCATTACCCAGTTTCTTGAAAAGCGATTGAAAGTTAAAGTGAACCCAGATAAAACCAAAGTCGGTAGCCCGCTACGGTTAAAGTTTCTTGGCTTTTCGTTGGGTGTAGACCACAATGGAGCCTACGCCCGTCCAGCAAAACAATCGCAACAACGAGTAAAGAAAGCATTGAGGTTATTAACTAAACGTAATCGTGGAATATCTCTGACAAGAATGTTTGAAGAAATTCAGCGAAAAATGCGTGGATGGCTTCAGTACTACTCAATTGGGAAACTAACTGACTTTATTCAACGCCTTGACAAGTGGTTGAGGGCCCGAATAAGACAGTATATCTGAAAGCAATGGAAGAAGCTTAAAACTAAGGTAACTAACTTACAGAAGCTGGGGCTGTCCCAGCGTGATGCATACGTCTTCGCTAGTACCCGCAAGGGCTACTGGCGAACTGCACACAGTAAGACCTTGAGCTATTCTCTAACAAATAGAAAACTGGAACAACTCGGACTTATGAATATGTCCAAGACGCTCCAGTCAATTCAAAGTGATTAAGTTGTCGAACCGCCGTATACGGAACCGTACGTACGGTGGTGTGAGAGGTCGATAATTGAACTAATCAATTATCTCCTACTCGATTAATGTCTTTAGACCTAGTTGAGTGCGCGAGCAGAGCGAGTGCACGAAACAAAAAATCACCTGCTATGCGGGTGGGCGATAAAAATTATATAAAAAAGGCCTCTTTTGCCTTAAGATGTAGGTGTTCAAGCCAAAGTCAATAAGGGAAAAGAGGTTATATAAATATGGCTAATAAATTAAATAGCTTAGCCCATACGAAGTGGTTATGTAAGTATCACATCGTATTCATACCAAAGTATAGACGTAAAGCGATCTTCAATCAATACCGAAGAGACCTGAGAGATTATATTCGTTTGTTGTGCAAATATAAGGGAGTAGAAATAATTGAAGGTCATATGATGCCAGATCATGTGCACTTGTTAGTAAGTATTCCGCCGAAACTAAGTGTCTCGCAGTTTATGGGATACTTAAAAGGGAAAAGTGCATTAATGATGTTTGATCGACATGCAAACTTAAAATACAAATATGGGAACCGACATTTTTGGGCTGAAGGCTACTATGTGAGTACAGTTGGATTAAATGAATCCACGATAAAGAAGTATATCCGAGATCAAGAGAAACATGATATAGCAATGGATAAGCTAACAAGTGTGGAATATTCGGACCCTTTTAAGGGTAAGTGAGGTAGTATAAACACCGCTTAAAGCGGTGGCAAAGTAGTCAGAGCATTTTGGCTTGAGCAAAGCGAAAGCCAGCGCCTTGAGACGCCGGCTTTTATTATCGGCTTATAGCCGATGTGCAAACCACCCGTTTGACGGGTGGTTATGATTTTGGCTAAAATTGAATTGTTATGATAAAACTATGTAACAATTTCCTGTGGATTGACAAATCGAAATTTGCCTCTGGTATAATAAAAGCTATAATTAATTGGCAGACGTGAATTTTTAATAAATGTCTGTAATTAATCCTAAGTACATGATAAAAATGGAGGAACAATTAGTGTTTTCCAAAAGTAAACATGATGAAATAAATCAGCAACTTGATATGGAACGTATTCCTAACCATATCGCAATTATTATGGACGGTAATGGTAGGTGGGCGCAGAAACGGCACCTTCCACGAGTTGCTGGTCATAAACAGGGAATGCAAACAGTAAAAAAGATTACAATTGCTGCTAGTGAATTAGGGGTAAAAGTCTTATCATTATATGCTTTTTCAACCGAAAACTGGAAACGTCCTTCTTCAGAGGTAAGTTATTTAATGCAGTTGCCTGTCCGCTTCTTCTCAACATTTGTTCCAGATCTTGTCAAACATAATGTTAAGGTGACAGTGATGGGAGATATTACGCAGCTACCTGAAGCTACGCAAAAAGCTGTTAAAGATGCAATGGCTGATACAGCCCATTGTACGGGGATGATTCTCAATTTTGCTTTGAATTATGGGAGTCGAGATGAGATCACTCAAGCTGCTAAAAAAATTGCAGAAGACGTTCAAAATGGGAACTTGGCACTTGCGGATATTGATGAAGCTTCGTTTGGTAAGTACTTGATGTCAACACAACTGGGTCAATTTGCGAATCCTGACCTGTTAATCAGAACAAGTGGCGAAGAGCGGATTAGTAACTTTATGCTGTGGCAAATTGCTTATAGTGAATTGGAGTTTGTTCCAGAACACTGGCCAGACTTTGATGAAGATTCATTGCGATCAGCAATAATTGCCTATCAAGGACGTCATCGGCGGTTCGGTGGGCTAAAAAATCAATAAATAATAAGGGGATTTTGTTTTGAAAACACGAATAACGACCGCGGTAATTGCACTTGCAATCTTTATACCGCTTATTATATATGGTCATTGGCCATTAACAATTGCAGCCGTTGCCTTAGGAATGGTTGCAATGTCAGAAGTATTGGTAATGAAAAAAATGTTTGTAATTTCGTTTGAAGCTTTGATCAGTTATCTGGGGGTTGCTTTATTAATACTGCCGGATAGCTGGCTTGACTTCTTGCCTAGTGTTGCAACTCGATGGTTCGGATTCTATATTTTAGTTGTTTTACTTCTATTACATACGGTTATTCGAAAACAACGCTTTACTTTCGATGATGCTGGGGTTTTAACATTAGCAATGCTCTATATTGGAATGGGATTTCGCTATTTTATTGCTGCTCGTGCAATCAATTTCCAAACGCTATTATATGGAATGTTAATCGTTTGGATTACAGATAGTGGAGCATATTTAATTGGTCGAAAACTCGGTAAAAATAAACTTGCTCCTAAAATTAGTCCTAATAAAACTTGGGAAGGTTCAATTGGTGGTACATTAGCGGCTGTTATTATTTTGGCTATTTATTGCTACTTTATCCCTGTTGGCGCAGGTTGGGTAACAATGATATTCGTTACTTTGATTCTTTCAATCTTCGGTCAATTTGGTGACTTAATTGAATCATCATTAAAACGCTACTATGGTGTGAAGGATTCAGGAAAAATTCTTCCAGGCCATGGCGGAATTTTAGATCGGTTTGATAGTATGCTAATTGTTATGCCAATGCTTCATTTATTAGGGATCATTTAATCAAACGTAAGGAAGAGATTTTTTGATAATAACAATTATTACATTTATTATTGTTTTTGGAATCCTTGTCCTTGTTCATGAATATGGTCATTATTATTTTGCTAAACGAGCAGGAATTCTGGTTCGTGAATTTTCAATAGGAATGGGTCCAAAAATTTGGTGGAGACGAAAAAATGGTACTACCTATACTATTCGAATTTTGCCCCTCGGTGGTTATGTTCGTTTAGCTGGGGCTGATGATGAGGACCAAGATGAGTTAAAGCCAGGTACCCCGCTAACGATTCAACTAAATGATCAAGATAAAGTTATTAGTATTAATGCTAGTGATAAAACAACCTTATTTCAGGGGATCCCCCTTCAACTAGTTGCTTGTGATTTAGAAGATGGCTTATGGATAAAAGGATATGTCAATGGGGACGAAGATCAGCTAAAGGTATATAGTGTTGACCATGATGCAATGATTATTGAGCGAGACGGAACCGAGGTACAGATTGCTCCACGTGATGTGCAATTTCGTTCAGCAAGTCTGCCTGCACGGATGATGACCAATTTTGCTGGTCCGATGAATAATTTCATTTTGTCCTTAGTGGTATTTATCATTCTTGGCTTCACCTTAACGGGCGTACCAACTAATAGCAATCAGTTAGGGCAAGTGAATGCCGGTTCCGTAGCTGCCAAAGCGGGCTTAAAAGCAAACGATCGGATTGTTAAGGTTAATAACCAAAAAATAAATAATTGGACTGACCTTTCAACGAATATTTCAAATAAGCCTAATAAGACAGTGTCAGTAACGTATGAGCGTGGTAATAAAACTTATCATACTAAGCTAACACCAAAAGCGGTTGAGCGAGGTCATCAAAAAGTTGGCCAAATTGGAATTGTTGAAAAGCAAGAAAAGAGTTTAGCTGCGCGTCTGAAGTTTGGTTGGCAGCAATTTATCCAAGCAGGAACATTAATCTTTAGTGTTCTTGGCCACATGGTTACTCATGGGTTTAGCTTAAATGACCTTGGTGGACCGGTAGCAATTTATGCTGGGACATCGCAAGCCACCTCATTGGGAATCAATGGAGTTTTAAATTTCTTAGCCCTCTTATCAATCAACTTAGGAATTGTTAACTTATTACCAATTCCAGCATTGGATGGCGGGAAATTGTTATTGAATATTGTTGAAGCGATCATTCGGCGACCAATTCCTGAAAAAGCTGAGGGAATTATCACAATGATTGGTTTCCTAATCTTACTAACACTTATGGTTCTAGTAACATGGAACGATATTCAAAGATATTTTATTCGGTAATTAAAAAAACAAAGGAGTATATTTTTTAATGAAACAGTCAAAGGTATTAATTCCAACAAAAAAAGAGGCCCCAAGTGATGCGGAAGCCTTAAGTCATAAGATGATGATTCGTGCCGGATACATTTACCAAGTATCTGCGGGGGTATGGTCATATTTGCCATTAGCTTACCGGGTTATTCGCAAAGTAGAAAATATTATTCGTGACGAAATGGATAAGGCAGGAGCGGTTGAAATGCTTATGCCGGGACTTCTTCCAGCTGATTTATGGAAGGAATCTGGTCGTTACGAAAGCTATGGTGATAATCTTTTCAAACTTAAAGATCGTCGTGACCGTGACTTTATTTTGGGCCCAACTCATGAAGAAACCTTTACTGAAGTATTGCGTGATAGTATTAAGTCGTACAAGAAGCTTCCATTAGTAGTTTACCAATTACAGGATAAGTTTCGTGATGAAGATCGTCCTAGGTACGGTATTCTACGTGGAAAAGAATTTGAAATGCTTGACGGTTACTCCTTCTCAGCAGATCAAGAGGGATTAGACGAAGCCTACAATAATCAAGCAAAGGCTTACCGGAACATTTTTGATCGGATTGGCTTAAACTATAAAGTTATTCTCGCTGATTCGGGAACAATGGGTGGTAAGAACTCACAAGAATTCTCTGCACCAGCTGAAGTAGGGGAAGACATAATCGCTTATACTGATGGAGATTACGCTGCCAATATTGAGAAGGCTGAAAGTAAATTTACCGGTGTACAACAAACAGCAGTTCCGGCACCAATCGAGAAGAAGGCTACTCCGGGTGCTCATACGGTATATGAAGCTGCAGAAAGTTTAGATCTTGACCCTAATCAAGTAATTAAATCGATGCTTTACATTGCTAAAATGAGTGAAGATGAATACCAACCAGTCTTAGTATTAATGCGTGGCGACGATGAAGTTAATGAAGCAAAGGTAATAAATGCTCTTGATTGTGAAGAACTAGAATTAGCTACAGAAGAAGATGCCGAAAAGTACCTCAATGCTCATCCAGGATCACTTGGACCTGTAGGAGTAGGAGAAGAAGTAAAAATTCTTGCTGATAATTATGTTAAGGTCTTAGTTAATATGGCATGTGGTGCCAATGAAGATGGTTACCACTATGTTAATGCTAATATTGATCGCGACTTCCGCGTTGATCAGTTTGGTGACTTCCGGAATGTTAAAGAAGGAGAAATTGCTCCTGATGGTCAACCACTTAAATTTACTCCCGGAATTGAAATTGGTCATATCTTTAAGTTGGGTACTCATTACTCAAGCAAACTTGGTGCCCAAGTCCTTGATAGCAATGGTCGGTTGACAGACGTAATCATGGGAAGTTACGGTATTGGTGTAACCCGTCTATTGTCAGCTGTTGCAGAACAAAATGCTGATGAAAATGGTCTTGTCTGGCCTGATAGTATTGCTCCATTTGATGTTCACGTAATTCCGGTTAATGCGAAGAAAGAAGATCAAATGGCAATGGCTGATAAGATCGATCAACAATTAACTGAAGCTGGTTATGAGGTATTAGTAGATGACCGGAAAGAACGAGCAGGGGTTAAATTTGCTGATTCAGATTTGATTGGTATTCCAATTCGGGTTACTGTTGGTAAGAAAGCTCAAGATGGTATTGTTGAAATTAAGATCCGTAAAACTGGTGAAACTGTTGAAGTTAAACAGGAAGAGCTAGTAAATACGGTGGGAATTTTACTAAAGCAATTGAACGAGGAAAAAAACAAATAATTTAAACTAATGTGGCTGCGATGTTAAGATAAGTAACGTTACTCGCACCACATTTTTAAGTAGGAGGATTAGAACGTGGGATTAAGTCGCCAAGAATTATTTGGAAAACTATTAGAACAAATTCACTTTCCAGAAAAAGACAATTCTGCATTCAGAAATGCCGCAGTTCAATCAGTTGTTGTTCATAAAAAGTCTCGGCAATGGGAATTTCACTTAATCTTTAATAAAGCTTTACCGTATGACCTATTTACGCAGTTCAATCAGAGCTTACAGCTAGGGTTTAAAGATATTGCTAAAGTTAGTTTAAAGATTAGTACTCCCATGACAGAACTTGATGAATCACAGATAGCTAATTATTGGCAGTTCATCATTAATAAGGCAATTAGTGATACACCAATGCTCCAACAAGCTTGCTTACAAACGGCTCCTGAGGTTAAGGATGGGCGTGTGACGCTGGTTGTCGAAAATGAGGTAATTAAAGACTTACTAGCACAGAAAGCATTAGATAAGATTGAAAAATCATACCAAGAGCTAGGATTTCCTAAATTTAGGATTCATCCGTTTGTTGACCAGTCAGCCTCGCAAGCAAAAATTGAAGAATTAAAGGCTAAACACGAGAAGGCCGATGCTGCACTTGCTGCCAAGGCGGCTGCCCGGATCAAGAAAAATGAGGCCGCAAAGAAGACAGCAAAGAAAAGTGCACCAGTCGCCCCTGCTGATGGCCCAGTCCAACTTGGCCGGATGATTGATAGTAAGCAGAATGTTATTCAAATGAAAGACATTGAGGGGGAAGAACGATCCGTAGTTGTTGAAGGATATGTATTTAATGCAGAAATTCGCGAACTACGCTCAGGTCGTCAATTATTAACGTTTGAAATTACGGACTATACTTCTTCTTTTTCTGTCAAGAAGTTCTCACGTAACAGTGATGAAGAAGCACAATTTGCCAATATCAAAGCAGGAATGTGGTTGAAAGTTCGCGGACCTGTACAAGAAGATACCTGGATGCGAGACTTGGTAATCACGGCTTATGATGTTAATGAAGTAACTCATATAGCGCGTCAAGATAAAGCTCCTCAAGATGATAAACGAGTTGAACTGCATACGCATACAACAATGAGTCAGATGGATGCCACTAATTCGATTACTGAGCTTGCAACTCGTGCTCATAAGTGGGGACATCCAGCAATTGCGGTAACCGATCATGGGAATGTCCAGGCTTTTCCGGAAGCATTTAGCGTGGCCCAAAAAACGGGCATTAAAATGCTATATGGGATGGAAGCTAATGTTGTTGATGATGGAATTCCATTGGTATATAACGAGAATCATGAAGAACTCGCTCATCAGACCTATGTCATTTTTGACGTGGAAACGACAGGGTTATCAGCAATTTACGATAAGGTAATTGAATTATCTGCAGTTAAAATGCAAGATGGAAATGTCTTAGAACGTTTTGATGAATTCATCGATCCTGGTTTCCCGTTATCAGAACAAACAACTAATTTAACTAGTATCACCACTGAAATGGTTCAGGGTTCAAAAACTGAAGAAGAAGTTTTTCAGATGTTTAAGGACTTTTGTAAGGGCTGTATCATTGCTGGTCATAACGTTTCATTTGATATGGGTTTTATGAATACTGGCTATGAACGTCATCAAATGGGAAAAATCGCGGAACCAGTAATCGATACATTACCACTGGCGCGATTCTTATATCCTGATATGCGAGGATACCGATTAAACACACTTAGTAAAAAATTTAAGGTAGCATTGGAACATCACCACCGTGCTAACTATGATTCGGAAGCTACAGGACACTTGCTTTATAAGTTCTTGAAAGATGCTGAAGCCCGTTATGATGTGAAGTATGTGGATGATTTAAATAAGCATATGGAAGAAAATAATGCTTACCGTCATGCGCGGCCTTTTCATGTAACGATTTTTGCACAGACCCAGGCTGGCTTGAAAAACTTATTTAAGTTAGTATCACTATCAAACGTTGAATATTTTTACCGGGTACCGCGAATCCCGCGAACAGTGCTGACGAAATATCGTGAAGGACTGCTTTTGGGAACTGCTTGTTCATCGGGAGAAGTATTTACCGCGATGATGGAGAAGGGTTACGATCAAGCACTAGAAAAGGCGCGCTACTATGATTTTATTGAAGTTCAGCCTAAGCCAAACTATGCACCGTTGCTTGAACAACACGTGATTGCAGAT
This sequence comes from Limosilactobacillus reuteri subsp. reuteri, assembly GCF_000016825.1. Taxonomy (NCBI): domain Bacteria; kingdom Bacillati; phylum Bacillota; class Bacilli; order Lactobacillales; family Lactobacillaceae; genus Limosilactobacillus; species Limosilactobacillus reuteri. The sequence continues at coordinate 761,112 of NC_009513.1, forward strand.
GAAGGTCACCTCGAAGATATCCTCAAAAATATGGTCAAACTGGGGGATGAGTTGGAAAAAACAGTGGTTGCCACTGGAGATGTCCATTACCTTGATCCACATGATGGAATTTACCGTAAGATCCTGATTAACTCGCAAGGTGGTGCAAACCCGTTAAATCGAACTGAGCGTCCAGAAGTTCACTTTAGAACGACTGATGAAATGCTAAATGAATTTGCTTTTCTCGGTGAAGAAAAAGCCCACGAATTAGTTGTGGAAAATAGTAATAAGATAGCAGCTGAGATTGATGACAATATTCGGCCGGTAAAAGATAAACTTTATCCACCGCATATGAAGGGGGCCGAACAGGAAATCCAAGATCGGACATGGAATACTGCGAGAAAATGGTATGGTGATCCTTTGCCACAACTAGTTCAGGACCGGATTGAATTAGAGTTGAACAGTATTGTTAAGAACGGTTTCTCTGTTCACTATTTAATTGCCCAACGACTAGTAGCTAAGTCCAATAAAGATGGATACTTAGTAGGTTCGCGGGGATCTGTTGGTTCAAGTGTGGTTGCAACGCTTTCGGGAATTACAGAAGTTAACCCGTTGCCACCACATTACCGTTGTCCAAATTGTCAATTTACCCACTTCTATACACAAGGGGAATATAGTTCAGGTTTCGATTTGCCAGATAAAAAATGTCCAAAGTGTGGCACTCTAATGGTAAAAGACGGTCATGATATTCCATTCCAAACTTTCCTTGGATTTAAGGGGAATAAGGTGCCGGATATTGATTTAAACTTCTCCGGTGACTACCAGCCAATTGCCCATAACTATATGAAAGTTTTATTCGGTGAAAAAAATGTATTCCGTGCCGGGACGATTGGTACGGTTGCCGATAAAACTGCATATGGATATGTGAAAGCTTACGAACGAGATACAGAAAAGGAATTTAGAAAGGCAGAGGAGGATCGCTTAGCAAAAGGAGCTACAGGTGTTAAGCGAACTACTGGTCAGCACCCAGCGGGAATTATTATTGTCCCTGATGATATGGATATTTATGACTTTACACCTGTACAGTATCCTGCTGATGACCAAACAGCTGCCTGGGAAACAACTCACTTTGATTTCCACTCGATTCACGATAATATTCTTAAAATGGATATTTTGGGGCATGATGATCCAACGATGATTCGTGCCTTACAAGACCTATCAGGAATTGATCCTCAATCGATTCCAATGGATGATCCAGGGGTGATGGCCTTATTCTCTAGTCCTAAGGTATTGGGTGTAACTGAAGAACAAATTCAAAGTAAAACTGGTACACTAGGATTGCCGGAATTCGGGACGCGATTTGTCCGGGGAATGCTGGAGGATACTCATCCGAAAAACTACTCGCAATTACTACAAATTTCTGGTCTTTCACATGGAACTGGGGTGTGGCTAGATAATGCCCAGGAACTAATCAAACAGGGAATTGCCACTATCGCTAATGTGATTGGTTGTCGTGATAACATCATGACCGACTTAATCCACTATGGAATGGACTCAGAAATTTCTTTCCAAATTATGGAACACGTACGGAAAGGTCGCGGAATTCCAGACGAGTGGCAAGAAAAGATGCATGAAGCTAATGTTCCACAATGGTATATGGATTCATGTTTGAAGATCAAGTACATGTTCCCGCGGGCGCACGCGGCTGCTTATGTTTTGATGGCTCTGCGAATTGCTTACTTTAAGGTTTACTTCCCGTTAGTTTATTATTGTGCATTCTTCTCTGTGCGCGCAGATGACTTTGATGTAGTTGCGATGTCTCACGGTAAAGATGCGGTTAAGCAACGGATGAAAGAAATCAATGATAAGGGAAACGATGCTAGTGCAAAAGAGAAGAATCTCTTAACAATCCTTGAACTAGCTAATGAGATGCTGGAACGGGGCTTCAAATTTAAGATGGTTGATATTGAAAAATCAGATGCCTCCGATTGGTTGATTGATGGTGATTCATTAATTGCACCATTCCGAGCAGTTCCTGGATTAGGACTAAACGTTGCTAAGCAAATTGTTGCCGCACGTGAAGAACGGCCATTCCTTTCTAAAGAAGATTTGGCAGAGCGCGGGAAGGTTTCGCAGACGCTGATTGATTTCCTCACCGATAATCATGTATTAGATAAGCTGCCTGACGAAAATCAACTTAGCTTGTTTTAAGGAATAACAATGAAAACATGCTTCATTGCTTGCCAGTAGCGATGTTACATGCTACAATAGATTATGGTAAATAACTCGTGGGAGTGAGCAGAGATGCTCGCTCTTTTTATTGCAAATAATGGAGGTGACACGTTTGAGCAGTGTTGTAGAAACTGTAACAGATCTTGTAACGCCGATTTTACAGGACCATGATTTTTACTTATATGACTTAGAGTTTGTAAAAGAAGGTAAAAGCTGGTACCTCCGCGTTTATATTAATAAAGACGGTGGGATTACGCTAGAAGATTGCGCACTTGTCAGTGATGAATTAAGTGAAGCATTAGATAATGTTGAACCTGATCCAATTCCACAGGCTTACTTTTTAGAAGTTTCCTCACCAGGTGCTGAACGCCCACTAAAGAAAGAGGAAGATTATCAACGAGCAATTGACCATTACATTCACATCTCTCTTTACCAACAGATTAATGGTCAAAAGGTTTATGAGGGTACCTTAACGCAATTATCTGATAAAGAAATTACGTTGGATTATTTAGATAAGACTCGTCATCGGCAAATTACGATTGATCGTCAGAAAATTGCCCAGGCCCGATTAGCGATTAAATTCTAGTATTAAAGGAGTGTCGAAAGGTGAGTAAGCCAAAAATTAACACTGAGATGATTGGCGCCCTTGATTATCTTGAAAAAGAAAAGGGTATCAAGAAAGAGATTGTTATTGAAGCGTTAGAACAAGCACTTGAATCAGCATACAAGCAAAATTACGGTGATAAGAATGTTGAAGTAGAATTCAATTCATTGACTGGGAATATTAAAGTCTACGCTGTAAAAACAATTACTGATGATGAAGAAGCAGTCGAAGCAGATAGCAACGAATTTATGAGTTTAGCTGATGCACGGAAGCTTCCTCATGGCCAAGGGTATGATATTGGTGATGAAATTCGCGAAGAAGTTACTCCTCGTGACTTTGGTCGGATTGCTGCCCAAACTGCTAAACAAGTGGTAATGCAACGTCTCCGTGAAGAAGAACGGAAAATTATTTACGACAGGTACAAGACTTATGAAAACGAGATTATCACTGGTGAAGTTTCACGAGAAGATAAGCGTTTCACATACGTTGATTTAGGAGATGGCGTAGAAGGTGCTATGGGCTTTAGAGATAAGATGCCTAATGAGCACTACCATGTCCATGATCGGATTCAAGTATACGTAACGAAAGTAAATGACGATCGTCGGGGACCACAAATCTTTGTTAGCCGGACTGCTCCAGAACTTTTGAAGCGATTATTTGAACGAGAAGTGCCTGAAATCAAGGATGGGACTGTCTTAATCGAAAATATTGCTCGTGAAGCAGGTGATCGTGCTAAGGTTGCGGTATACTCAAATGATCCTAATGTTGATCCAGTTGGGACTTGCGTTGGTCCACGAGGTTCTCGTGTCCAAGCAATCGTTAATGAACTTGATGGCGAGAATATGGATATTGTGGAATACGTTAAGGATCCCGCTAAGTTTATCGCTAATGCGTTGAACCCAGCAGAAGTACTTGATGTAATCTTTAACGAAGAGAAGGCAGCAAGCGAAACTGAGGATAGCGAAGGAGAAGAAACGACTGAAGGACAAACAGAACGTTCTTGCACTGTCGTTGTTCCAGATAGCCAATTATCCTTAGCCATTGGTAAGCGGGGACAAAATGCTCGTCTCGCTGCTCGTTTGACTAAGTACAAGATTGATATCAAGTCTGAATCTGAAATGGCTGAAAATGATCAAGAATCTGAAGAAGTAGCTGATTCAGAAGAAAATATTGACAATAACGAAGAATAACTAAAAATTAAGCAGCGGGGTGAAAATAATGAAAAAGAGAAAAATACCGATGCGTAAAGACATTGTTACCGGTGAAATGATGCCCAAACGGCAATTAATTCGGGTAGTTAAGAATAAGGAAAATGAAGTATCCTTAGACCCAACTGGTAAGAAGCCTGGTCGTGGAGCATATGTTGCAGTAGATGTGGATATTGCAAAGCGGGCCAAGAAAGAAAAAACTTTTGAAAAGGCTTTTCATGTTCAACTTGATGAATCATTTTATGATGAATTAATCAAGTATGCAGACCACCTACAGGCACGACAAGAGTTATTTGGTAATGATCAAAAATAAAGAACAGGTCTTAAACCTCCTTGGAATCGCTCGGCGCGCCCGGCAACTTCAAAGTGGGGAAGAGATTGTCTTAAAAAATATTCAAACTAAAAAGGCAAAGTTTGTATTCCTAGCTTCAGATGCTGGAAAAGCTAGTGCAAAAAAGATTACTGATAAATGTAAATTTTATGGCATTCCTTTTTCAACCGATTTCACTAGAGAACAGCTTAGCCAGGCAACAGGGCAAGCACGAACAGTTTTTTGTGTAATGCAATCAGGTTTTGCAAGGAAGTTTGAGGAACTACTAACTATGAGATAAGGAGTGTGAGCATATGGCCAAAGAGCGAATTTATGAATTAGCTAAGGAATTAAAAATGCCTAGCAAAGACTTAGTTAATATGGCCAATCGGCAAGGAATGGGAGTTAAAAGTCACATGTCTTCTGTTACCCCAGATCAAGCGCAACAATTACGTCAACTTGCAAAGGGTGGACAAAAAACAACTAATAATCAACACCAACCAGTAAAGAAAAATGATGGTCACAATAAGCAAAATAACCATCAAGCACAAAATCATAATCAACACCATGATCATGATAAAACGCAAAATGAGCGTCCACAAAAGAAAAACAATAGCCGGTCAAACAATGGAACAAAAGATAATAATCAACACCAAAACAACGGTGGTCGATTTGGCGGCAGCTTGAATAACGATCAAGGCCGTAATGGCAAACGCTTTAATAAGAAAAATAAGAAGAACAAGAAACACAATAAGAATAAGCGGTTACGTGAGGTAGCTCATAAGCAACCAACACAACGAAAAGATAAGCCGCTTCCAGAAGTATTAGAATATACTGATGGGATGAATGCTCAAGACTTAGGAAAGATCTTACACCGTTCACCAGCAGAAATCGTTAAAAAATTATTTATGCTTGGTGTAATGATCAACCAAAATCAGTCACTTGATAAGGATACAATTGAATTATTAGCAACTGATTACGGTATTGAGGCTAAGGAAAAAGTTCAAGTTGATGTTTCAGACATTGATAAGATGTTTGAAGATGAACAAAATAATACTGAACATCAAGTAACGCGGCCAGCTGTTGTTACCGTTATGGGACACGTTGACCATGGTAAGACAACCTTGCTTGATAAGTTGCGTCACTCTCATGTTACTGAACATGAAGCGGGGGGAATTACTCAGGAAATTGGTGCTTACCAAGTTCACTATAATGATCAATTAATTACGTTCCTTGATACCCCAGGACACGCTGCCTTTACTGAAATGCGTGCACGAGGAGCTAATATTACTGATATCACGGTCCTTGTTGTTGCAGCTGATGATGGAGTTATGCCACAGACAGTTGAAGCGATTCACCACGCGCAAGCTGCCCAAACACCAATCATTGTTGCAGTTAACAAGATTGATAAGCCAGGTGCAAATCCAGATCGTGTAACTGAAGAATTAGCAAAGTACAATTTAATTCCTGAAGACTGGGGTGGAGATACGATTTTTGTTAAGATTTCTGCCAAATTTGGTAAGAATCTTGATGAATTGCTTGATATGATTCTACTCCAAGCTGAAATGTTGGAATTGAAGGCTAATCCAGATCAAAATGCAGCTGGGTCAGTTGTTGAAGCCCGTCTTGATCAAGGCCGGGGATCAGTTGCTACTGTTTTAGTGCAACAAGGAACTCTTCATGTGGGGGACCCAATTGTTGTTGGTAACACATTTGGTCGTGTGCGGACAATGACAAATGAAAATGGTCGTCGGATTAAAGAAGCCACCCCATCTACTCCTGTTGAGATTACTGGGCTAAATGAAGTACCAGAAGCTGGGGACCGTTTTGTTGTCTTTGATGATGAAAAGACTGCCCGTGCAGCAGGTGAAGAACGGGCTAAACGTGCCATGGATAAGGAACGTCAAAAGACTTCTCACGTTACATTAGACAACCTTTTTGCTACTATGAAGAAAGGGCAAATGAAGACCTTACCAATTATCATTAAAGCCGATGTTCAAGGATCAGTTGAAGCTTTAAGTCAAAGTCTTCAAAAGATTAAAGTTGACGGTGTTCGTGTTGATATTATTCACCAAGCCGTTGGTGCCATTAATCAAAGTGATGTTACCTTAGCTGAAGCATCTAATGCGGTTATCATTGGCTTTAATGTCCGTCCAACTGCCGTAGCTAAGACATTGGCTGATTCTAATAGTATTGATATTCGTCTTCACCGTGTCATTTACGATGCAATTGAAGAAGTTGAAGATGCGATGAAGGGGATGCTTGAACCGGTATACAAGGAAGAAACAATTGGTCAAGTAGAAGTTCGTCAAATCTATAAGGCATCAAAGGTTGGTACAATTGCCGGGGGAATGGTTACATCCGGTAAGATCACTCGTGATGCAAAGGTTCGCTTAGTTCGTGATGGCGTTGTTATTTACGAAGGTGAACTAGGTAGTCTTAAGCGCTTCAAAGATGATGTCAAAGAAGTTAAGCAGGGTTACGAATGTGGTTTGACAATCGAAAACTACAATGACATTAAGGAAATGGATGTTATTGAAGCCTACAAGATGAAAGAAGTTCCAGTTAAGTAAAAGCTGAGGAGAGATAAAGATGCCAAGTAAACAATATCGAGTAGATCGTTTAGCTCAAGAAATTCAAAAAGATGTTGATGAAATCTTGTTAAAACGTGTTCGTGATCCACGTGTACAAAACGTTACAATTACAGGTGTGGATGTTACTGGTGATCTCCAGCAAGCAACTATCTATTACAGTATCTTGTCAGATCTTGCTTCTGATGCCGAAAAGGCACAGGCTGGATTAGATAAGGCGACTGGGTTAATTCGCAGTGAATTAGGTGCACGTCTTAATATTTTTAAGACTCCAGAAATTAAATTTGTAAGAGACCCATCAGTTGCTTACGGTAGTCGAATTGATCAACTCATTAACGACTTACACAAAAAAGAAAAATAATTAGCAAAAAGGGGAGCGAGACAGAAGTCACTTGTGAGTTCGTTTTCGACGCAAAGCTAGCCTCTGTGAGCTCCCGCAAGCAACAATAGGCCTCCAACGTTCGGTTTTACCGAGCGATGGAGGCCATTGTTGTACTGCGTTATTTGTCTTTTGTGAAAGTAACTTGACTTATATCACAGCCCCTTGGAGGAATAACGATGGATGGAATAATACCCTTATATAAAGAACGTGGGATGACTAGTTTTGCCTGTGTTAGTCGACTGCGACAAATTTTAAAAACTAAAAAGATTGGTCATTCAGGAACGCTTGACCCAGGTGTAGCAGGCGTTTTACCAATTTGTGTTGGAAATGCTACCAAAGTTGTTGACTATTTGATGCAATCAGGAAAGCAATATCAAGGTGAGCTTTTAATTGGGTTTGCGACTACTACTCAAGACCTTGATGGAGACAAAATTGAAGAAAAAGTAGTTGCAGATGAAATTCCCACTAGTGAAATACTATCAGCCATGAATTCATTAACGGGGACAATAATACAAATCCCACCGATGTATTCGGCGGTAAAAGTAAATGGAAAAAAGCTTTATGAATATGCAAGAGCTGGTGAAACTGTTGAACGGCCCAAACGGCAAGTGACTATTAGCAAATTTGAATTACTAAGCTCAAAGTATGATAAGAAAAACAAACAACAACGAATCCGCTTTAATGTTGAATGTAGTAAGGGTACTTATATTCGGACACTTGTTGTTGACCTTGCACGTAAACTAGGATATCCAGGAGTAATGAGTTTGTTAACGCGGTTGAAGAGTGGAGGCTTTACTCTTGATCAGACTCTAAGTTTAGATGACGTTCGCGATGCTGTTGCGACCCAAACTCTCCAGCAATACTTGTATCCTTTAGATTATGCTTTGAAGGACTATCCGCAATTAACGATTCAAGTGGCTCAATGGAAAAAGGTTCAAAATGGGGGATGGCTTTCTCCAAGTGAACTTAATACTAGCGAGAAGGAAATTGTGTTATCATTTGATGGACAAGTAAAAGCACTGTATCATTTTGATCCGAAAAATAAAATGTATAAGCCAACTAAAATGTTTGCAGTTAATTGAGGAGTGTAGGAGTTGCAAGTTATAAAAATTCACCATCCTTTGGCAAAAAGACTAATTCCTGCGGGGCCAATTGTACTTGCAATGGGTTTCTTTGATGGTGTTCATCGGGGGCATCAAGCAGTAATCAAATGTGCCCGTGAAATTGCCCGTGAAAAAGGATTGCCATTAGTAGTTTTGACGTATGATCATGCTCCTGGAATTGTTTATCGTCAATATAAGGGCGGCTTTAAATATCTATCAACGGTCGATAGGAAGCTTGAATTATTAAATGATCTTGATGTCGATCGGGTTTATCTAATAAGTTTTACATCATCGTTTGCAAGCCTTTCCCCTCAGCAATTTGTTGATGAGTATTTGGTAGGTTTTCATGCTCAAACGGTCGTAGCAGGTTTTGATCATACTTATGGAAAAGAAGATATTGCATCAATGAAGTTGCTTCCTAAGTATGCAGCGGGACGGTTTGAAGTTGTAACTGTGCCCAAATTTACTGAGGATGGAAGTCAAGAAAAGGTCGGTTCGCGAGAAATTCGGAAATTAATCGATGCTGGTAATGTGGAAGCAGCTAACCAAGCGTTAGGGTATCCTTATCAAACAACTGGCTTAGTAGTTCATGGCTTAGCTCGTGGACGAACACTTGGTTTTCCTACGATCAATGTTGAGCATCCAGAAGAGGAGCGAATTCCTGGAATTGGGGTCTATGCCGTCAAAGTTAAGCTCAGTAAGAAGTGGTATGACGGTATGGCAAGTGTTGGCCACAACATAACATTTGGCGATGCTAATCAATTAACGGTTGAAATTAACTTATTTGATTTTCAACAAATGGTGTATGGCGAGGAAGTAGTTGTTCGTTGGTATCAGTACCTTCGTGGCGAAGAAAAGTTCACGGGAGCGGATGCATTAGTTGCACAGATGAAGCAAGATGAACAAGACGCCCGTCATATTTTAGAAAAATATAAATAAAAGAGGTTTAGATTGATCTTTCGTGGCAATTGCACCACCAAGATTCATCAAACCTCTTTTTTAATGCCGACTTCCCCGATGACTGGTAGTCTGATTAATTTTATGGATGTTTCGTTCAAATTTGAATCCGCCATCAGTCACTAATTTGAAATGCCGCATTTTCCCGTTAAAAGGCTGGCCGTTTAAGCGCACTGTTGTCCAGTTACGCATAATTTCGGTCATTGAAGCAAGTGCCTTAAGTTGATTAGGATTGTTCTCCTTAATTGCTTCGTCTTTAATATCTGACTGCAAGCGATAGATTAGGTTGTTGTGATATTCTAATAGTTCATTCGTGAGGGGCGCATTACGGTATTTATTAAATAACTTCTGAATTAATAACATTGCTTCTTGAGTATTCTGGGGTTGAATATAGCGATGTTCTTTATGTTTCATGGATAAAGCTCCTTTAAAAAATTGTTTGACGTTTCTTGACTTTTAGGGTAGTAATTGGTATATTATACAGTGTGTTTAGCACTTGACCCTAATGAGTGCTAAAAGGGGAAGTGATATACGATGCTAACACAACGACAGAAAAAGATTCTGCAAGCGATTGTACGTCAATACACATCAACTGGTCAACCGGTTGGATCAAAACATTTAGCAGAAAAGTTACCTTTTAAGGTCAGTTCAGCAACTGTCCGTAATGAGATGGCGGTTTTAGAGGACAATGATTTGATCTTAAAAGAGCACTCTTCATCGGGCCGGATTCCATCGAAACGAGGTTACCGGTATTATGTTGATAACTTGCTTGATCCACAAGCAGTTACTGATAATGACCTGGTAGTAATTCAAAACTCACTTGGAAACGGTTTTCAAAAGATTGACGAGATTATTTCACATTCAGCAGATATCTTATCAAACTTAACTTCATATACTGCTTTTACACTAAAGCCTGAGCAAGAAAGTGTTCGTTTGAGTGGCTTTCGAGTTGTACCGCTGGGGAATCATAAGGTTATTGCGATCTTAGTTACCGACAGCGGTGAGGTTGAAAATCAGTCATTCACTTTGCCGCCGGACATTGACACAGATGCAATGCAGGCAGTAATTAGAATGATTAATGATCAATTAGTTGGTTTGCCGCTATCAGAAGTGGTAAAACGACTAAAAGATGATATCCCACTCCAGGTTCTGCATTATATGCATAGTCCCGATGGTTTCCTTGACATTTTTGATAATGTCTTATCTCAAGCAGCACGTGAGCGGTTTTTCGTTGGTGGTCGATTGAACTTACTGGATTTTGCAAGTACTCATGATCCCCACGCAATCCAATCACTGTATGGCTTGTTAGATAAGAACGACAACTTATCGAATATCTTGGATTCGACACTTACCTCAGATAATGGAGTTAATGTTAAAATCGGTCAAGAAATCTCTAAGAATAAGCTTCTTGATGACTATAGCTTGATTACTGCAAGTTATAATGTTGAACAATATGGACGAGGAATTATTGCAGTTCTTGGTCCAACAAGGATGCCTTATTCACGGACGATTGGAATTGTAAATGCCTTTCGCCAAGAATTAGCAAAACGGCTATTAGATTTCTACCGTCACTATTATGATTCATAGGAGGCGAGTTAATTGGCCAAGGAAAAACAAGAAGAACAACAAAAACAAACTGCGCCTGAAAATGAAAAGGCACCTAAAAAAGATATAAAAAAAGAGGCTTCAGATAAGAAGGGTGATCAAACTTCTAAATTAAAAGAAGAGATCGCTGACTTAAAGAAGCAGCTCGCTGATAAAGATGACAAATATTTGCGAGCAGAAGCAGAAATTCAAAATATGACTAATCGTTTTAATAAAGAACGGGCTCAAATCCTTAAATATGATGGTCAGGATTTAGCAAAGTCAATTTTACCAGTGCTTGATAACCTTAAACGGGCATTAGCAATTGAAGTTGTAGACGATAATGGCAAGCAACTTAAAAAAGGCATTCAAATGGTCCATGATCACCTTGTAAAGGCATTAAATGATCATGGCATCACTGAAATCAAAGCTGATGGTGAAACATTTGATCCTACTCTTCACCAGGCAGTTCAAACTGTTCCGGTCGAAGAAGGTCAGAAGCCTGAAACTGTTGTTAATGTTCTTCAAGCAGGATATCAACTCAAAGACCGGGTATTACGCCCAGCAATGGTTGTTGTTGCTCAATAAATTTGTGAGAGAAGGAAATAAATTATGGCAAGTAATAAGATTATTGGTATTGATTTAGGTACTACTAACTCTGCGGTTGCTGTTATGGAAGGTAATGAACCTAAGATTATCACCAACCCAGAAGGAAGTCGGACAACACCATCTGTTGTTTCATTTAAGAATGGTGAAACTCAAGTTGGGGAAGTAGCAAAGCGTCAAGCAATTACTAATCCTAACACTATTTCATCAATCAAGAGTCACATGGGTGAAGCAGGATACACTGTTGAAGTTGATGGTAAGAAATATACTCCACAAGAAATTTCAGCAATGATTTTGCAATACCTTAAGAAATATGCTGAAGACTACATTGGTGATACTGTTACTCAAGCAGTTATCACTGTTCCTGCATACTTCAACGATGCTCAACGTCAAGCTACTAAGGATGCCGGTAAAATTGCGGGCCTTGATGTAAAGCGGATTATTAACGAACCTACTGCTTCATCCCTAGCATACGGTCTTGACAAAAAGGACAAAGATGAAAAGATCCTTGTTTATGACCTTGGTGGTGGTACATTCGATGTTTCCATTCTTGAATTAGGTGACGGTGTCTTCCAAGTTCTCTCTACTAATGGTGATACTCATTTAGGTGGGGATGACTTTGACCAAAAGATTATGGATTGGTTAATCGATGGCTTTAAGGAAGAACACGGTGTTGATCTTTCTCAAGATAAGATGGCGCTTCAACGTTTGAAGGATGCTGCTGAAAAGGCTAAGAAGGACTTGTCTGGTGTTCAAGAAGCACAAATCAGCTTACCATTTATTTCAGCTGGTGAAAACGGCCCATTACACTTGGAAAAGACATTAAGTCGGGCACAATTTAACCAATTAACTAACGATTTGGTTGAGCGGACAAAGCAACCGGTATTGAATGCTTTGAAAGATGCTGATCTTACTTTTGATGACATTGATGAAGTTATCTTAAATGGTGGATCTACTCGTATTCCTGCCGTTCAAGAAATGGTTAAGGAATTAACTGGTAAGGAACCTAACCACTCAATTAATCCTGACGAAGCCGTTGCTCTTGGTGCAGCTATTCAAGGTGGGGTTCTTACTGGTGATGTTAAGGATGTCGTATTACTTGATGTTACTCCACTTTCACTTGGTATTGAAACCATGGGTGGTGTCTTCACTAAGTTGATTGACCGTAACACAACTATTCCTACTTCAAAGAGCCAAATCTTCTCAACTGCTGCTGATAACCAACCAGCTGTTGACATTCACGTTCTTCAAGGTGAACGTCCAATGGCAGCAGATAATAAGACTTTGGGTAACTTCCAACTAACTGATATTCCTGCTGCTCCTCGTGGTGTTCCTCAAATCAAAGTTACATTTGATATCGATAAGAACGGTATTGTTAATGTTTCTGCTGAAGATCAAGGAACTCATAAGAAGCAAAACATCACTATCAAGTCTAACTCAGGCTTAAGTGATGAAGAAATTGAACGGATGAAGAAGGATGCTGAAGAGCATGCTGAAGCCGACAAGAAGAAGAAGGAAGAAGTTGACTTGAAGAATGAAGTTGACCAAGAACTCTTCCAAGTTGATAAGACTTTGAAGGAAGTTAAGGGTAAAGTTCCTGAAGATGATATCAAGAAGGCTGAAAGTGCTCGTGACGAATTAAAGAAGGCTAAAGAAAGCGGCAACCTTGATGAAATGAAAGCTAAGAAGGATGCTTTGAACAAAGTTATTCAAGACCTTAGCGTAAAGCTTTACCAACAAGCTCAAGGTGCACAAGGTGGCGCTGCTAATGGTCAACCTGGTGATAGCCAACAAAATGGTAATGACAACGGTAATGATGACAATACTGTTGATGGTGATTTTAAGGACGTTACACCAGACGACAAGAAATAGCCTGCGGTAAACAGTCTTAAAATGTTAGTGTAAAAGCCAAAGGCCAGAAAAAAGGACTTTGGCTTTTACTTTCGTTTGCTGGCTGTGGTATAACTAAACAAGCAATAAAGTAATGAGGTATTTATTATATGGCAGAACAAGATTATTATGACATTTTAGGTGTCTCTAAGGATGCATCCGAAAAAGACATCAAGCGTGCATATCGTCGGCTTGCGGCAAAATACCACCCAGATGTTAACCACGAGCCTGGTGCAGAAGAAAAGTTTAAGAAGATTAATGAAGCATATGAGACATTGAGTGATAGTCAAAAACGTGCTCAATATGATCAATTTGGTTCAGCTGGCCCACAAGGTGCTGGCGGTCAAGGCTTTGGCGGCTTTGGTGGTGGTCAAGCTTATTCTAACTTTGGTGGCGGCTTTGACGACATCTTTAGTCAATTCTTTGGCGGCGGCGGTCGTACTCGTCGGGACCCAACAGCCCCGCGTCAAGGGCGTGATTTACAATATGCAATGACTCTTGATTTTATGGATGCGGTTTTTGGTAAAACAACTACTATCAAGTATGACCGTGATGCAGAATGTAAGACTTGTCATGGAACCGGAGCTAAGCCTGGCAAATCGCCAATAACTTGTCCACGGTGTCATGGTGCCGGAGTGATTACGAGCGTTCGTCAAACACCGCTAGGCAATATGCAAACTCAAACTACTTGTCCAGAATGTAATGGAACTGGAAAGATTATTAAGCCCGAAGATCGTTGTGATACTTGCCATGGTGCAGGACATGTTCACGAACGTCATGAGCTAGAAGTGAAGGTGCCTGCCGGAGTTGATGATGGTCAACAAATGCGGCTCCAACACCAAGGAGACGCTGGTGAGAACGGTGGCCCAGCCGGAGATTTGTATATTGTCTTCCGGGTAACACCAAGTCGAGAATTCCGTCGCGATGGTTCAACAATTTATGTTGATCGTGATATTTCGTTTGCTCAAGCAGCCTTGGGAGACGAAGTAAAAGTTAAAACGGTTCATGGTGATGTCAACCTTAAAATTCCTGCTGGAACACAATCAGAAACTAATTTCCGCTTGCGTGGCAAGGGTGTTCCACACCTTAACGGTAATGGTAACGGGGATGAACATGTTACTGTCCATGTTAAGACACCTAAGAGCCTTAACAAACGTCAACGTGAAGCAATGTTAGCTTTTGCGGCTGCTAGTGGTGAAGATGTTAAGGGTGTGAAGAAGACAGTTCTTGATAAGTTACGTGATGCCTTTGAGGATAAGTAAATAATTTTTATGAAGCAGGAAAAGCTTAATATTTTTCCTGCTTTTTGTATATCTAGTAGAAGGTTTCCCATTCTAAACGAGGATTTGGTATACTAGATAAAGAATATTCGTTGAAAGTGAGTCTTTTTAAATGAACCTAGAAGAAATGAAAGAGCGGCAAAAACACATTCGGAATTTCTCGATTGTTGCCCACATTGACCATGGAAAATCAACGCTTGCTGATCGTATTTTAGAAATGACTGATTCAATCAGCAAACGTGAAATGAAAAATCAGATTCTTGATGATATGCCTCTAGAACGAGAACGGGGCATTACAATCAAATTAAATGCTGTTGCCTTGACGTATCATGCTAAAGATGGTGAAGATTACATTTTCCATTTAATCGATACACCAGGCCACGTCGATTTTTCTTATGAAGTATCACGGTCTCTTGCTGCCTGTGAAGGTGCCGTCTTAGTAGTCGATGCAACGCAAGGAGTAGAAGCGCAGACGCTTGCTAATGTCTTTTTAGCGCTTGACAATGACCTTGAAATTTTACCTGTTATCAATAAGATAGATTTACCTTCTGCTGATCCTGAGGGTACTAAGAAGCAGATTGAAGATGAAATTGGTTTAGATCCTGATGAGGCAGTTGATATTAGTGCTAAGACTGGAATGGGCGTTGATGAAGTCCTGGAAAAAATCGTTAAGGATGTTCCAGCACCAACAGGAGATTTAACTGCGCCTTTGAAAGCTCTTATCTTTGATTCAAAGTATGATGATTATCGTGGAGTTGTCCTTAGTGTCCGGGTTGTTGAAGGAACTGTAAAAAAAGGTGACCGAATTAAATTAATGAACGGTGGTACCGAATATGAGGTAGCAGAAGTAGGAATTAACTCTCCTAAACCATTGGCCCGTGATGTGTTAATGGCTGGGGATGTAGGTTACATTACGGCGGCAATTAAAGACATTAAAGATACCCGGGTTGGTGACACGGTCACAAGTGCGGATAATCCTACAGATAAGCCGTTAGAAGGATATCGGCAAATGACGCCAATGGTATATGCTGGACTCTATCCAACCGATAATGCTAAATTTAATGATTTACGTGATGCGTTGGAAAAGCTTCAACTTAATGATGCAGCATTAACCTTCGAACCGGAATCATCGCAAGCATTGGGATTTGGGTTCCGTTGTGGTTTCTTAGGGTTACTTCACATGGATGTTATTCAAGAACGACTTGAACGTGAATTTAATCTTGATTTAATCACGACTGCACCATCAGTTACTTATCATGTTGAATTAGCAGATGGGACAACAAAGGAAGTGGAAAATCCGGCTGAAATGCCGGACGCTTCTTCCATTAAAGCGATTAAGGAACCGTATGTCCGCGCCTCAATCATGGTCCCCAATGATTATGTTGGCCCAGTAATGGAACTTTGCCAACGGAAACGGGGAGACTTTGATACGATGGAATATCTAAGCGATACCCGGGTAAACGTTATTTATCATATTCCGTTGTCAGAAATTATTTTTGACTTCTTTGATAAGTTAAAAAGTTCTACACGAGGATACGCTTCCTTAGATTATGAAATTGATGGCTACCGTCCAAGTAATTTGGTTAAGATTGACATCTTGCTTAATGGCGATAAGGTGGATGCATTAAGCTTTATTGCTCACCGTGACTTTGCGGCAGAACGTGGTCGAGAAATTACTGCTAAATTAAAGAAGATCATTCCACGGCAAAACTTTGAAATTCCAATTCAAGCAGCAATCGGTTCTAAGATTATTGCCCGGACTAATATTAAAGCCTACCGGAAAGATGTTACTGCCCGTATTCATACCGGGGATCCAGACCGGCGTGCCAAATTATTAGATAAGCAGAAACGTGGGAAGAAACGGATGAAGGCTGTCGGAAAAGTTGATATTCCTCAGGCCGCCTTTATGGCCGTTTTGAAGACTGATGAGCAATTGGACGAGAAGTAAACGTTGATGTAAAGGCGTTTCTAACTTGCTGGATTTCACAAAGTAGACCAATTTATATACCAATTAAAGTGTTTTGCCCACCATTTGCCCACATGAAGTACCTTCGTGGGCAAGACGCAAGATACTTTGTGGGCAAATGGTGGGCAAGATTTACATTTTAGCTATTTGATCAAGTAGATTTGCTGTTTGATGTTTCTTCTTATTGCTAAGATGGACATAGGTATCTAGAGTGGTGGCAATTTTGTTATGGCCCAATCGTACTTGGACCTCTTTAGCAGATGCACCCGCTTCTAGTAACATGGTTGCGTGGGTATGACGCAAACTATGGAAATTAAATGGGAAACCTAGCTCTTTAGTGACGGTACTTGCATAGTACTTAATCGAATTGGGAGTTACAGGTTTCCCATTTTCTTTTGTACATACAAAGTTAGATTCATGGTAATTTTTACCATATCGTAAACGATTTTCATTTTGTAGTCGCCGCTGAACTTTAAGCGCATGAATAAGTTGATCACCGATTGCAATTGTTCGATAACTGGCAGCGGTTTTTAATTTTCCAAGTCGAACATCAGTTTTGGAATATTGTTTCATTTGCTGAGTAACATTAATTTCAGCATCTGGTAAACTAACATTATCCCATTCAAGACCGGCTACTTCTCCACGCCTCATTCCAGTATAAAAGCTGATTAAAAGGGGAAGGTGAAATGGGTGGCCAAGAGGAAATTGCTCTAAAAGTTGATTAAATTGTTGTAGGGTAATAATTTTTAGATCTTCTCGTGTAGTTTTAGGATGGTTATATTTTGGCTGCCGGACATATTCTGCAGGTGATTGAGTAAGAATATGCCAGGGATGGACTGCTTGTCGAAAACCTTCCTTGATAACCATAAGAATAATTTCGACAGTATGACCATGGAGTCGTGAGTGATCAGGCTTGTATTCGGTAGAGTCTGCAATCTTATTAATAGTCTTTTGAATTAATTCTGGAGTAACTTTAGATAATTGGTAAATTCCAAGGGTAGGTTGCACATATTTATCCAAGACATGCCGATAATTCAGCTGAGTATTTTTAGATAAGTTAGTCTTAACATAATTGTCATACCAAAATTCAAAGTAATCATGAGTTGAAATCTTATCAGTGTTGGTAACTGCTCCTGTATTTTCATAAAGCTCTAAAGCAACGCGTAATCGGTGCATTGCTTCCTTGTAAGAATCGCCTCCGACTCGTTCATACTGTCGTCTTTTTCCGTCTTTGTCAGCAATATCAAAGCGGTAGTACCATTTTTTACCACGCTTTCTAACATTACCATTCATAGTAAAACTCCTTTCTGTTATAATAAAAATGTACTGAGGGTGTACTTCACCCCTAGTATTGCTATTGTGACCTCAATGATCGACCGGCCAAAGTTGGATCATTGGGGTTTTAATGTTTAAAATTTAATAGTATATTGTAGGTGTAGCACTTTTGCCTTCATTGATTGTCATTTGAGTAACATGTAAAGGAAAAATATTGTTCTTCATATTAAAACAATTTTTTCCAGGATCGTAATCCTTGATAAAATTCATTTTCTTAAATGACATTAAAGTTTCATGAACTACTTGCCTTAGGAGTGCTAGATGTAACTCTTTGAAGGGAATCCCTGGCATATTTGGCATTTTAGTTGCTTGTAAAGAATATATATCATTCTTTAAGTTATAGTATTTTTCATTTAGCTCAGGGTCAATGTGAGCTCCGCCATCTTTATTTACAATGAATCTAACAAGTTCTTTTCTGGTGAATGAGGTATCTGAGGCAATTAAAATTCTTCCGTTCCACCAATGTTCAAAACTAATATAGTGACCAATTTCTAAATTTTTTTCATAGCATGATGGAAGATAAACATATTTGCCAGCAACAAATGCATTAGTAACACTTCCTCCATATATAATTGGCTTTTCACCAAATTGACAAGTAGACAAAAATTGATCTTTATTAACTTCCGGAATAAGGTTTATTAATATATCTCCATAGCTTTGTTGATAGAATAAAGTTCGTAATTGTGGAGTAGCCATTTTTATAGCTGTTCTCTCTCCACTATCGTATAGCTTTGCTGCATAATTTAAGAATTTAAGCTGTTCAATAAAAGCATCATAATATTCGCTTTGTGATCTTCTTATTTTTCTGTTAACCATTGAGGTGACTCCTTTGAATAAAAATATTATTATTGTTAATGATAAAAAAGATATTGATAATATTACTGAATTGGAATCTTTTTATTCAGAATTTCCAACTGATAGTAATATAGGCATTGATGAGCTAAAGACACTGATGACTGGAAAAGCCTTAATAGATGTATCTGATGGTGAGTATATACATTGGTTACAGCTAGATAAACATGCTTTAAGATTTGCAAAGACTATACTAGAAAAATAACTTGTAATTACAATAATTTCATCCCTTGTTGCAGCAGGGGATGTTTTTTATTTAGTTGTTGTCATCGTGCATTACATCATAGAGTGATTCGCCATCGTAAGACATGTATAAAACTTTATCTGTGTTTTCAGGATTAACAATTGCAATAGGTGTCTTAATATGACAATCATCATAAATTGTTTCTGATAAGTCATCGATTGATTTGGTAAGCTTGTTCCAATCGTGTTCAGACTCATCACCGTCAAGAACAGCGATCATTTCATCTTCAAATTCTTCATCAGTAGGTTTAATAGCAATAACGTCATTTTCTTTATCGTAGTAAACATCTGCAGAATCACCATATTCTTCTTGCATGATAGACACTGCCTTGTTAATTCTAGAACGTTTTGACGCTTGAACTACTGTAATATTGCTACTATTCGTATTAACAACAACCGTCGTGGTAGCGAGGGAAACCCCAGCAAGGCCCACTGCCAACATAATCTTAAAACCTTTATTCATAAATAAACTCCTCCGATTTCAACTTTTAACGTCAATCAGTATTTGGACGTACATAGTTACTTGTTCTCTTTTACAAGTTTTTCCAATTACTTTCTCATTTATTTATAACTATCTGTTAAAACCATAATGGCATTTTTACCAAAATACTTTTTAGCAAACCAACTATTAGCTTGTGTTTTTTCAATTTCAAGACGACCATTAAGCTGACCTTTAATCGTTATAGGATCACCAACAGCAATGCGTTTTTTATGCTTGCGACCTTGTAAAACGGTGAAATAATAGTTAGTACTTTCAGGAGTATTAGTGAAAATTATTCGTTCATTATGGTGTTTATCATAGCTAATACTTTGTACATAGAATTTCTTTATTGATACATCGGTAAATAAATCTGAGTCATCATACTGATTCATGTTATTCACATCAAATTTACTAGTTATATCTGGATAATCATCGTTTGTTGATGCTGCATATACATAATTATTATTTGCTAGTGAAGTAGTAACCGTTCCTCCACAAATTCCTAACAAGCTAAGTGCGATTATGTTTTTGAACTTCATAAGTAAATCTCCCTAACATTCAGCTTTTTACGTCAATCAGTATTTGGACGTAGATCATTATTTAATGCTCCATGAAACGTGAACCGCCTTACCAATAATTCGACCTGGAATATCTTTATCTAAGATAATTGGGCCGAATTCTTTATTATCTGGCATTAGCATAATTAGATTTCCTTAGTGCTTAACACGTTTCAGTGTCGCTTCATTATCACCATCAACGAGAGCAGCAGCTATTTCACCATCTTCCACTGTGGGCTGTTCTCTAATGGTTACAATTGAACCGTCGTGAATGGTTGGTTCCATGCTTTTACCTTTGCAACGCAGAGCAAAGAGGTTACCTTTTGGGAAAAATCTCTTCAACGTAACCTTCAATATTCTCTTCAGCTGTGATAGGATCCCCACAGGCAATTTCGCCAATGAAGGGGATGCTAACATGCTGAAATTTATCTCCTAATGGATAAATTATATTAGTTGGCACTTTAGAATTGCTATTTTTTCTTGGTTAATGTTATATCCCATCAGCCAACCTTCATCAACATTTAAAGCTTTTACTAGTGAATGAAGCTTGTCTTGCTTGGCCTCGTATTTTCCTTTTAGATAATCACAAATTGAATTTCTTCCAATATTTACTCGTCTTGCTAATTCTGCTGTTTTATTTTAGCACAGTTTTATGTACATATTTAAAAGCGTACAAAAAACTGTATAGCTATCTCTGACTATGATAATGATTAGCCTGTAATATAGTAGGTCAGGAAAAATGATCAAAAATTAAAAGGAAGTCAAAGCGATTTGTTTTGATTTTGCTATTCCAGATATATTAATCGGCATTTCTTTTTTAATTAAATGAAGTAAGGACAGAATCACAAATTTTATAGAATTCATGCCCATGATCAAGATAGGCAACTTGTGCAACTGATAACTCAAAATTATGCAGTATCATTCGATTAAACATGGTGGGTTTTTATACTCGCTCAATACTGCAGTCCTCATCAAATTAGCGTATCATAGATAATGTAATCGCTATTATTTGAGGAGGAAATAAATATGCAAAATAAAGATGCTTGTACATCAATCATGGTCGGTAAAAAGGCTTCTCTCGATGGTGCTAATTATATTGCCCGTAATGAAGATCGTGTAAAGGCAATTGAACCTAAGCAATTTTTAGTAAAACCGGCAGTAAAAGAACGCCATGAAACCTACGTATCACCTTACAACAAAGTAACTATAGCCTTGCCAGAAGAGGGAATGCGTTATACCTCTACGCCTACTCTTGACCAAACAGCCGGACCTAATGAAGAAGATGGAATTAATGAAGCAAATGTGGCAGCTTCCTTTACTGAGAGTGTTTATGCAAACGATCGGGTGTTAGCATATGATCCATACGTAAAAAATGGCCTGGCAGAAGACTCACTTTGTACTTTAGTATTACCGTATATTCATTCTGCCCGTGAAGGAGTTGAATATACTGGAAAATTAATTGCTGAATTGGGCTCGGCTGAGGGAAACGGAATGCAATTTGCAGATGCAGATGATATTTGGTATATGGAAGTAGTGACTGGTCACCAATGGGTTGCAGTTCGTATTCCTGATGATTGTTATGCTGTTACTCCTAACCAGGTAGCAATTGAAGATATCGATTTTGACGATCCTGATAATTATATGTGGGCTGATGGAATTCAAGAGTTTGTTGAAGAACATCAATTAAACCCTGACCATGACCGGTGGGATTTCCGCCATATTTTTGGTACCAGTACACAAAAAGACCGTCATTACAATACACCGCGGACCTGGTTTGCTCAACGTTACCTTAGTCCTAACGCTTCATTGGGTCAACGTCCCGAAGATTCTGAAATGCCATTTATCCGTAAGGCTGAATTTAAGATTGCTAATGAAGACATCCAATATGTTCTAAAATCGCATTTTAATGAGACACCTTACGACCCAATGGGGGATGCTCCTGAACGTAAGACTTACCGGGCTATCTCTTTATCACGGACGGCCCAATCACATATTTTACAAATGCGCAATCTGAATAAATATAAAACAAGTATTCATTGGATTGAATTAGGGGTCCCAGCCTTTAACCCTTATGTTCCATTTTTTGCTAATGCTGACGATACTGATGAATCATATCGAAATGTACCGGAAAAAATGAACTTAGAGTCTGCATTCTGGTTAAATGAAGCCTTAGCAGAGGTCGTTGAAAGTCATTATCAAGAATTTATGGAAAAAGATGAAGACTACCAAAAAGAATTAAATGAATGGGCACGCCGTAAAATTGCGCAGGTTGATAAAGAAGCAGCTAGTCTTGAAGGCCAGGCACTAATTGATTATCTAACGGAGCAAAATCATGAAATAGCTTCCCATTATAATGAACGAACAAAGGCACTCTTCTTTGAATTATTAACTGAAGGCTGTGAGCTTTCAAAGATGTCATTTAAGATGGATCCCAACCTTTAAGCGACTTTGAATATTGACATTTTTCTCTTTGTTATTAAAATATAATTAATATAAAATGAGAGAAGGATGAAAATGAGAATTCAAGCAACCGATGAACGGCATTATCTAGTAGAAGTTTTTACAAAATTGGGATTTAACCACGATGACAGTCAATTATTAGCAGACACTCTAGTTGATGCGGATTTGCGCGGGATCTCATCTCATGGGATTCAACGATTAGCATGGTATCGTCGGATGATTAAAGAAGGAACGATTATTCCTCAAAATAAGGCTAAAATTATTCGTGAGTTACCAGGATCTGTCCTTGTTGACGCTAACCAAAATATGGGACAGCTCGCAACGGTTTTAGCGACTCAAAAAATAATTGAAAAGGCTAAGAAAACAGGGGTGGCAATTGCTGTTATTCGCAATTCGAATCACTTCGGCACCGCTGGTTACTATACAAGATTAGCGTTAGAAGCTGGATTGGTAGGAGTTGCCCTTACTAACACTCGTCCCTTGGTAGTCCCAACTAATGCTACTCAGGCTTTTCTTGGGTCTAATGCCTTTGCGTTTGGCTTTCCTGCTTCTCCATATCCATTTATGTTTGATGGTGCTACTTGTGTTGTTTCCGGTGGAAAAATTCAAGTTCATGCTAAAAAAGGAGAACCGTTGCCCGGCGAATGGGCAGTTGATAAAGATCGGCAGGTAGTAACTGATGCGCAAGAGGCAGAAGATATTCTTGCCACCGCGGCCTTTACTGAAGGGGAACAAAAGGGTGGAGGAGTTCTCACTCTTGGCGGAAGCAATGAGGAAAATTCTAATTATAAGGGGATGGGAAACTCAATTGTAATTGAATTATTGACGGGTATTTTAGCCCAAGGATCTATCTCTGCCGATACTGTTAGTGGCAAACATGATTTTAGCCAATTTGTAATGGTTCTTAACCCAGCATTCTTTGGTGATCCAGAGGTATTGAAGAAAGATGCCACATCAATGTTAGATCGAATTCGCCAGCTTGAACATATTCCTGGTAAAGAAATTTGGGTACCCGGTGATCGTGAGTACCGTTTATTAGCAGAAAATAAAGAAAAAGGTGTCACAATTGATGAAAAGACCTATCAAGAAATGAAAGAAATAGGAACTGAACTTGGTATTGATGTTCCTTAATAATTGATAAACTCCTTCAAATCCGGATAAGCGAAAGTGGCTTACTTCGGCAATTTTAGCGAGTGAACTTAGAAAAAAGGGTTATAAGGATAAATTAATAGAAGACTTCCTTGATGATTTTGCACGTGACTTGAAAAATGATCAAAAATAGGTAAAAAAACTCCCAACGTTTTACTAAACGCTGAGAGTTTTTTAGTAGCACGATAATCTATCGTTCTATTTATGAATATGGCTTAGTTGTTACCTTGTAACTTTGCCATACCGTTCTTAGCAACTTCTTCCAATTGCTTAGCAGAGTCGGCCATAGCCTTCTTTTCACGGTCGTTAAGTGGAACTTCAATAACCTTTGCAACACCAGAAGCATTAACAACAGCTGGAGTACCGATGTAAAGGTCGTTGAGTCCGTATTCACCGTTCATTGGGGCACCGATAGGGAGAACAGAATTTTCATCACGAAGAATAGCCTTTGAAATCCGCATTAAAGCAGTGGCAACACCATAGAAGGTAGCACCTTTGCGGTTAATGATTTCGTATGCTTTGTTACGAACATCATCTTCAATCTTAAGTAATTCATCTTCTGAAATACCTTCATCCTTAGCGATGTCAAGTAATGGCTTGCCACCAACAGTAGCACTTGAGTAAGCAGCAAATTCGGAATCACCATGTTCACCCATAATGTTAGCAATAACATCACGAGGGTCAACATGAAGCTTCTTACCAAGAGCAACCCGAAGACGTGCGGAATCAAGTGAAGTACCTGAACCAACAACCTTGTTCTTAGGGAAGCCAGAAAGCTTTTGAACAGCATAGGTAAGGATGTCAACTGGGTTAGCTGCAACTAAGAAGATTCCGTCAAAACCAGACTTAACGATTGGTTCTACAACGGACTTAATGATCTTCAAGTTCTTATCAACTAATTGAAGACGAGTTTCACCAGGCTTTTGTGGAGCACCGGCAGTAATAACTACTAAATCAGCATCTTTGCAAGTGTCGTAATCTGCTGAGTAGATGTTCTTAGGAGCGGTGAAAGCAGTAGCGTCTTCAAGGTCCATTGCGTCCCCTTCAGTCCGTTCCTTGATAATATCAACAATAGCAAATTCTTCAGCAATTCCTTGTTGAGCCATTGCGAAGGCGTAACTTGAACCGACAGCACCGTCACCAACAAGAACAACTTTTTGATGATTCTTAGACATAATAAACAGTCTCCCTTTCATCTTATGTATACATTATTTGAGATTTCTCTCACAGTAATGATTATAACATTCCGCAGAAAAATTACTATAAGATTTTATAGATAAATTAGTTAGTAAATAAGCCTGCTCCTAAGATAATGACTGCTAAAAGGATCGCTGGCCAAAGTAAAACATGAATTAATGTCCCGATTAATAGAATAAGAAGGATTAGACCAATGAACTTAACCGTTAAAACCCCAATCTTCCATAGCAGCCAGCAGATAAGAATAGCAATTAAGAGACTCACTATTGTAATCACCTTTCCTTAAAGTATTGTGAACATAGTATAGCATTTTTTTGAAAATTAAAGTTTAAACATAGATTAAACTTTGGAACGTTGGTGACCTGTGCTAAAATATACCTATCTAGGGAGATTAATTTAAAATTGATCAGGAATAATAATAGAGGAGGTGGTTACCATTCTGAATCGAACTAAGCAATTTATGCGCGACAATGATTTAATGTATAAAAAAGAGTACATTCGGCCAATGATGACACCCCAACACGTATATGTGTTCCGCTTTGGTAAACACAGACTAAATAATCGGGTAATTGTTCGTTATTCCCATACTTGGACCGGACGATTAAAAATTAACGAGATTGATGTTCGGTTGCATCACCAACATCATCCCCGTATTTTCTTGACTGAGTCCGACTTAATCGATTACTTAAGTCATCATTTAGAAAAAGAAAAGAAACGCGAACAAGAACGACCACATATTAGTAAAGTTGATAATGAAAATGATTAGACTTTATTAAGTTGGTATTTATCGTGACCATTTACTTTTATTGTGGTCACGATTTTATTATTTAAGGAGGTCATTAAATGGATTGGACAGCAATAAAGGTAATAACTTCTAGTGAGGCTGTTGAAGCAGTTAGCTATATTTTGACGGATATGGGAGCACAAGGCGTTCAAATTGAAGATGCCGCTGATTTTGCAAACTTACATGAGGGAAAGTATGGGGACCACGGTGAATTTATTGATCCATCATCAATTCCGCACCGAAAAAATGGCGCAGCAGTATCTGGATATTTCCCCCAAAACGTATTTGTTCCTGAACTATTGCCAACTATCCATCAACGAGTAGCAAAATTAAGGGAGTACGGCTTGAATCCAGGAGAAAATGATGTTTCGGCAGCGACCGTCGATAATCAACAATGGGCAACAGTTTGGCAAAAGTATTATCACCCATTAAGAGTAACGGATCAGTTAACGATTGTTCCGCAATGGGAAGAATACCAGCCAGCAGATCCTAAAGAAAAATTAATCTTTCTTGATCCAGGAATGGCTTTTGGCACCGGAACTCACCCAACTACTCGTTTAATGCTTGAAGCCCTTGAAAAAACAATTGTTGGTAATGAATATGTAATCGATGTCGGGACAGGTTCTGGTGTTTTAAGTATTGCTGCCAAGCACTTAGGAGCAGGAAAAGTTGATGCTTATGATATTGACGAAGTAGCGGTCAACTCAGCAAAAAAGAATCTTGCACTAAATCCGGTCGCTAAAGACGTTAAGGTTGGTATAAATAGCCTGTTAGATGGAATCCATACCAAGGCAGATTTGATTGTGGCTAATATTCTTGCGGAAATCATCGTGCCTCTTATTCCTCAAGCATACGAAAATCTTAAACCGGGTGGCAAGTTCCTAGTTTCTGGAATCATTGATGATAAGGCTCCGTTGATTCGTCAAAAGTTGCAAGAGCAAGGATTCATAATTGATGATGAGCAGCAGATGAAGGACTGGCATGGAATGATTGCCCACAAGCCAACCGAGGTGAAATAAATGCAACGCTATTTTGTTAATGCAACTCCAGCCGATGAAGTAACATTACCGCCTGAAGCAGCCCACCACTTGTTAAAGGTAATGCGCGCAGAGGTTGGCACAACTGTTGAACTTGTGTTAGCCGACCATTGTGTTTACCTTGCAACTCTTAGCGCTACAGAACCAACGGCAACATTAAAAATCAATCAAAAGTTAGATGCTGATAGTGAATTACCAGTTTCAGTGACACTTGCCTGCGGACTTCCAAAGACTAAAGAGAAACCAGAATTAATTGTTCAAAAGGCAACTGAATTGGGGGCAGACAAAATTGTCTTCTTCGATGCGGCTCGCTCCATTAGTCACTGGCAGGGGAATAAGCAGAAACGAAAGATCGAACGTCTGCAAAAGATAGCTGAATCAGCAGCGGAACAATCCCATCGAAATAAGATTCCCCAGGTTGAATACAGTGCTAATCTTGATCAATTATTAGCCAATTATCCCGCTACTGAACGGATAGTTGCTTGGGAAGAATCAGCTAAACAGGGAGAAACAAGTGCTTTAGCGCAACAATTTAATGCCCTTAAACCAGGAGACTCGATCCTTGCTGTTTTTGGCCCAGAAGGTGGGTTGTCGGAAAATGAAATTGCTAAAATGAATGAAGCTGGCGTGGTAGCAGCTGGTTTAGGACCACGAATTCTGCGGACTGAAACAGCGCCATTATATTTCATGGCAGCTATTTCATATGCAATGGAATTGTCATAATGTAGCCGGCTTACTTATGGTAAAATAAAGAACAGCTTTAATCGGTGATTTAAAACTGAATATAGGTGTTGAGAGAGAATGAATTTTATGAAAAAAGCATGGGAACATTTAGACAAACCATTATGGCTAGCTAGTATTTTAATTGGGATTGTATTGACGCTCGTTGTTGATAAGCTTCCATTTGTTACGCGAGTGGTAATGGTAGAGATTGTCTTAATCCTTATTAATGGTATTTTTAGTATTTGGTCCGGTTATTGGATTTATAAGCACCAGCGAAAATGGGGCGAGTTATTCATTTTTCCAATCCTTTACTTGATAACTGCGTATTTCTTTATGCCCCGATATACTTATTATTTTGCCCTTGCTTACTTAGCGCTTGCGTACTTATCCTGGGCAATGCGTCAACAAAAGTAATTGAAAGGAGGTCGTCCGATGTCAAAAGAAAAGGAATTGACACATGAAGATGTTCAAAAGATGGTTAGTTCTTATATGAATGAAGAACACGTTGCTTTAGTTGAAAAGGCATATCATTTTGCCGAGGTAGCTCACCATGACCAACGACGTAAATCTGGAGAACCGTATATTATTCATCCTATCCAAGTTGCGGGGATCCTTGCTAATCTTCATATGGATCCCGAAACAGTTTGTGCAGGATATTTACATGATATTGTAGAAGATACTGGCGCAACCTTAGATGATATTAAAGAACTCTTTGGACCAACCATTGCAATGATTGTTGATGGTGATACAAAGCTTGGTAAGATTCGTTACAAATCAAATAAAGAACAAATGGCTGCCACTCATCGTAAATTATTACTTGCAATGTCAAAGGATATTCGGGTAATGATTGTTAAGCTTGCGGACCGGCTTCATAATATGCGCACCCTTAAGCATTTGCGACCTGATAAGCAGCGCCGCATCTCAAATGAAACCCTTGAAATTTATGCTCCAATTGCAGATCGCTTGGGTATCAGTACTATTAAGTGGGAACTAGAAGACCTGTCATTACGGTACTTAAATCCGCAACAATATTACCGGATTGTCCATTTGATGAATTCACGGCGCGATCAGCGGGTTGACTATATTGATGAGTCAATTAAGTTAATAAAGAAGGCGATTGCGGATTTGGACTTAGGACCGAATGTTGAAATTTATGGCCGGCCTAAGCATATTTATTCTGTCTACCGTAAAATGGTTACTCAACATAAGCAATTTAGCCAAATCTATGACCTCCTCGCGGTTCGAATTGTCGTTGACTCAATTCGTGACTGTTATGCTGCTCTTGGAGCTATCCATACTAATTGGAAACCAATGCCTGGACGGTTTAAGGATTATATTGCAATGCCTAAGACTAACGGATACCAATCCTTGCATACAACAATTATTGGACCAGAAGGACGACCATTAGAAGTGCAGATACGGACTCACAAGATGCATGAAATTGCTGAATATGGGGTTGCTGCTCACTGGGCATATAAAGAAGGTAAGACTAATGGAATCCAACAAACTCAGGATAGTCAAAAGCTAAATGTCGTCAAAGAAATCCTTGAATTACGAAGTGAAAGTCAAGGCACAGATGAATTTATGCAGGGGATTCAGAGTGATATATTTACTGATAAGGTCTATGCATTTACCCCTAAAGGTGACGTAATTGAAATGCCTAAGGGATCTGGCCCACTTGATATGGCTTACCAAATTCATACTGAGGTTGGTAATCATACAACTGGAGCTAAAGTAAATGGACGGATTGTACCCCTTGATTATGAGATCAAAAATGGTGACATTGTTGATATTTTGACTTCATCATCATCAGCTGGTCCAAGTCGTGATTGGTTTGATTTGGTTTCAACACGGCGGGCTCGTAATAAGATTCGCCAATTCTTCCGTGCACACGATCGGGAAAAGAACATTGAAGAAGGAAAACAGCTTCTTGAAAATGAACTCCGTGAAGCAGGATACTCGCCAGCAGAATTGATGACTGATGAAAAATGTGAGGAAGTTGCTCAGGAGAGTCATTATAATAGTAGTGATGACATGTTTGCGGCTCTAGGATTTGGTGACTTGGCTCCCGTGGGTATTAGAAATCGTTTTACTGCTGATATCCGGCAACAAGTTGAAAGCGACCGCCAACAAGCAGCAGAAAAAGCTGTATTAGAAGATCATCAGACTCTTGAAAAGCCGAATGAACGTGAAAAGCAAAAACAGGCTAAGGCATCGAGCGAGGGCGTAATTGTTGAAGGAGTTGACAATCTTCTTGTTCGTTTAAGTCATTGCTGTAGTCCAATCCCTGGAGATGCTATTACTGGCTACATTACCAAGGGACGAGGAGTGTCAGTTCACCGGGATGATTGCCCGAATATTAAAGCCGCCCGTAAGAATGGCGAACGAATTGTTAGTGTATATTGGGCAAATCCTAATGGCGACAGAACAAACTACAATGCTGACTTGGAAGTTCAGGGATACAATCGAAATGGCTTATTAAATGATGTTTTACGTTCAGTAAATAACAGTACGCGCTTCTTAAATTCAGTTAACGGAAAAGTTGACCACAATAAGATGGTGACAATTAGTTTGATTATCGGAGTGCGTAATTTACGGCAGTTACAACTGATCATGGATGGCTTAAAGAACATTCCAGATGTTTACGTTGTCAAAAGAATTATTCGATAGGAGGATGCTTGTGCGAGTTGTTTTACAAAAAGTAAATCATGCAGCAGTTTCAATTGATGATGAAGTTGTTGGTAAAATTGGCCTTGGCTATTTTCTCTTAGTCGGTTTTGCTCCAGATGATACCGAAGAAAAGTTAAACTACTTAGTGCATAAAATTACTAATCTTCGTGTTTTTGAGGATGAAAACGGTAAGATGAATAAGGGGTTGCGGGACGTTAATGGTGCGATTTTATCAGTCTCCCAATTTACCCTTTATGCTGATACTAAGCATGGGAATCGTCCTGGTTTTTCACAGGCGGCTAGTCCTGAGATTGCTGAACCGTTATATGATCTTTTTAATCAAAAATTAGCTGCTACTGGTATTCCTGTTGAGACCGGACATTTTGGAGCAATGATGAAAATTGATTTGGAAAATGATGGTCCAACAACGATTATTTATGAACGCTAAAAAGTAAAGAGGGAGCGAGACAGAAGTCACTTGTGACTTCGTTTTCGAGCCCCCGCAAGCAACAATAGGCCTCTAACGTTCGGTTTGCCGGACATTAGAGGCCATTGTTGTACTGCGTATTTGCTTTTTATGAAAGTAACTTAACTTATGTCACAGTTTAGTATTGACTTAAAATTTGATCGACTGCGCCACCATAGCTTTCGCCAAATAAGATTAAATGCATGCATAGGTAATAGAAGCGATACCATGAAAGACGTTCATCTAGCTGATCATCAAATGGAAAGACGCTGCTATATGCCTGGTAAAAACTATTATCAAAACCGCCAAAAACAGTTGTCATGGCTAAATCAAATTCACGATCCCCAAATAATGCATCTGGATCGATTAAGTATGGTTTATGATCGCCAGCAAATAAGAAGTTGCCGGCCCATAAATCACCATGAAGAAGACTAGGGATAACTTCATAGTGTTGGTAGTAATCAGTAAATTTATTAACCATTTGTTGGTAATGTTCTTGCCGCCATTTATTCCATCGTCCGCGTTGGCTTGCCACTTTTACTTCTGACTCTAGTCGCTGATTAATATAAAAATCAAGCCAGCTTGAGTTCCAAGAATTGTTTTTTACGAGGGCCTTGGTTTGATGATTGTCCATAAAGCCGAATTCATCATTATGCTGTTGGTGCATTTTGGCAACGGCTAATCCCAGGTCAGCTTGATTACCCCAAGTCTCATCGAGCCAGTTTAAAATTAAATAGGCATTCCCGTCAATTTCACCATGGTAAAGTGGGGTCGGGGTATTAATGACCTTACCGATAGCTTTGAGACCATTAATTTCATGATTAAAATAATCTTGTGAATGGTTAGGTTGAACCTTTATAAAGTACCTATTTCCATCAGTAGTTGTGGCTTGATATGCTAAATTAATATCACCACCACTGACTGGTTTAACAGAAGTGAGATTTTTTAATGGAAGGCGCTTAAACCATGCTGTGTTTGGACTTTCCAATTGATGTTCCTCCTTTATTAAATTACTTTATTTATACCATTTTTAGGCAAGTGTTGTTAAATAAAGTTGATTTATAAGGTACCAATTAACCTTAGTATTGACATTTATGAGGGGATCGAGTAAGGTAAAAATGTAAATTAAAGATATTAATAGCTGTTGATAAAGAATGCTCGGGTACTTGAAATTATCAGCGATTGGAGAAAGGTGAGAGCTCCAAATATTTCAGCCTCGATTGACCCTTTTGAAGCTGGGCAATATGCTCCGTCGTTTAGACGTTATTTTTGAGTGATACCAAGGTGGTACCGTGCATTTGCACCCTTGTAATTTCAAGGGTGCTTTTTATTTAAACTGTTATTAAAAACTGAAAGAGGTAAGCGGAGAATGAAGAGAACAAATTATGCTGGGGATACAAATGAACAGCAAGTTGGACAAGAAGTTGTCTTAAAGGGTTGGGTAGCTAAGCGTCGTAACCTAGGTGGACTTATCTTTATTGATTTATGGGATCGGGAAGGAATCGTTCAACTAGTATTTAACGAAAAAGAAAATCCAGAAGCATTTGAAATCGCAAATGCGGTTCGTAACCAATATGTTCTTGAGGTTCAAGGAAAAGTTCAGTTACGAGCAGAAAAAGAAATTAATCCGGATATGAAGACTGGTAAAGTCGAAGTAGCTGTTGATGAGGTTAAGGTATTAGCAAAGTCAGAAACAACGCCATTTGATATTACTGATGGTGTTGATGCTTCTGAAGACTTACGGATGAAGTACCGTTACCTTGATTTACGGCGACCAGAAATGATGCGTAATTTGAAGTTGCGGAGTAAGGTTGCTTCGATCGTGCACAATTACTATGATAATGAAGGGTTTATGGATGTTGAAACTCCTGATTTAACACGGTCAACACCAGAAGGAGCACGTGACTATATTGTTCCATCACGTGTTTATCCCGGTCATTTCTATGCTTTACCACAATCCCCACAATTATTTAAGCAATTGTTAATGGCAGCCGGAGTTGATAAATATTATCAATTGGCACGTTGTTTCCGGGATGAAGATCTTCGTGGTGACCGTCAACCAGAATTTACGCAAATCGATACTGAAATGAGTTTTGCAACTCCTGAAGATATCCAAACAGTTACAGAAGGTTTAATTAAGCGGGTAATGAAGGAAATCGTGGGAGTAGATGTTAAGACCCCATTTCCACGGATGGAATGGCAAGAAGCCATGGACAAGTATGGTTCCGATAAGCCTGATACTCGTTTCGGGATGTTGATTCATGACCTTTCTGATATTGTAAAGGACAGTTCATTTAAGGTCTTTGCTAATACTGTTGCTGATGGTAACTATGTTCGTGCAATTCGCGTTCCTGGTGGAGCAGATAAGTATTCTCGGAAAGATATTTCTAAGTATGAAGAATACATTAAGCGTTTTGGTGCAAAGGGCCTTGCATGGGTTAAAGTAACTGCTGATGGTTACAATGGTCCAGTTGCTAAGTTCTTAAATGATCAAGTTGCCCAAATCAATGAAGAAATGGATGCCAAAGAAGGGGACTTAATCCTCTTTGTTGCTGGCAGTTTCCACGTTGTATCAGATTCACTTGGCTACCTTCGTCGGGCAATCGCTGAAGAGTTAGATATGATTAAGCCTGACCAATGGAACTACTTATGGGTTGTCAATTGGCCAATGTTTGAATATGATGAAGGGTTTGGGAAGTGGATTGCCGCTCACCACCCATTCACAATGCTAAATGAAGAAGACTTACATTACCTTGAAGATGGGGAAGATCCTCATAAAGCTCATGCTCAAAGTTACGACATTATCTTAAATGGTAACGAGATCGGTGGAGGATCAATTCGTATCCACGATCCAAAGATTCAAGAAAAAGTTCTCAAGGCTCTTGGCTATACAAAGGAACGTGCAGAAGCGCGCTTCGGATTCTTGCTTAAGGCCTTAACAATGGGGATGCCACCTGAGGGAGGACTTGCCTTTGGTTTAGACCGGTGGGTTATGTTACTAGCTCAAGCTGATAGTATTCGGGATGTTATTCCATTCCCTAAGAACTCGAAGGCAGTTGAACCATTAACGGCAGCTCCAGGTAAAGTTAGTGAACAACAACTTGATGATCTTAAAATTGAATTTGATGAAAAGATTGATTATAAGCTCGATCAAGATCCAGACGAACAATAAATAGAACAAAAATAATCCTCGTGAAAAGGTACTTGAAGTGTACTGTTCACGAGGATTATTTTATTAATGTCTTTAGACCTAGTTGAGTGCGCGAGCAGAGCGAGTGCACGAAACAAAAAATCACCTGCTATGCGGGTGGGCGATAAAAATTATATAAAAAAGGCCTCTTTTGCCTTAAGATGTAGGTGTTCAAGCCAAAGTCAATAAGGGAAAAGAGGTTATATAAATATGGCTAATAAATTAAATAGCTTAGCCCATACGAAGTGGTTATGTAAGTATCACATCGTATTCATACCAAAGTATAGACGTAAAGCGATCTTCAATCAATACCGAAGAGACCTGAGAGATTATATTCGTTTGTTGTGCAAATATAAGGGAGTAGAAATAATTGAAGGTCATATGATGCCAGATCATGTGCACTTGTTAGTAAGTATTCCGCCGAAACTAAGTGTCTCGCAGTTTATGGGATACTTAAAAGGGAAAAGTGCATTAATGATGTTTGATCGACATGCAAACTTAAAATACAAATATGGGAACCGACATTTTTGGGCTGAAGGCTACTATGTGAGTACAGTTGGATTAAATGAATCCACGATAAAGAAGTATATCCGAGATCAAGAGAAACATGATATAGCAATGGATAAGCTAACAAGTGTGGAATATTCGGACCCTTTTAAGGGTAAGTGAGGTAGTATAAACACCGCTTAAAGCGGTGGCAAAGTAGTCAGAGCATTTTGGCTTGAGCAAAGCGAAAGCCAGCGCCTTGAGACGCCGGCTTTTATTATCGGCTTATAGCCGATGTGCAAACCACCCGTTTGACGGGTGGTTATGATTTCAAAATCTTTTTCAAAAAGTCTTGTGCCCGTGGGCTAGTAGGGTGGGCAAAAAATTCTTCTGGATCTCCAGTTTCCTGAATATACCCATCTGCCATAAACCAGATTTGGTCTGCTACTTCACGAGCAAACCCCATCTCATGGGTAACAACCACCATTGTCATTCCCGATTCAGCTAAATCGCGCATTACTTTTAGTACCTCATCAACCATTTCGGGATCAAGGGCACTAGTTGGTTCGTCAAAGAGCATTACTTCCGGACTCATCTCAAGGGCCCGGGCAATGGCAACCCGTTGTTTTTGCCCTCCTGACAGTTGATCCGGATATTGTTGAGCTTTATCGCTTAAACCAACTTTTTCTAGTAGTTCCATCGCAGTTTTAGCTGCTTCTTTTTCATTGATATTTTTAACTTTAACTGGTGCAATGGTGATATTTTTAAGGACTGTCATATTAGGAAAAAGATTGAAACTTTGAAAAACCATTCCCATCTTTTCTCGCAACTGATCGAGTTTTTTATCACTTAAGCCAATCAGATTCTGTCCTTCAAAAAGAACTTGTCCGCTTGTTGGTTGTTCGAGTGCATTTAAGCAACGGAGAAAAGTACTTTTACCTGCTCCTGAAGGGCCGATCACACAAATTACTTGGCCCTTATCAACATGTTCGGAAATATCTTTTAAGACAATATTATTTTTGAATTTTTTCTGTAAGTTTTTAATTTCAATCATTTTAGTGGGCATGTTTCATTCTCCCTTCAAAGTAAAACAAAATCCTGGATAGCGTAAATGTGAGGATAAAGTAGATGATCATTGTGATGAATAGAGGTAAAACTCCTTTATAAGTTGCTGATTGCACTAATTGTGTTTGATACATCAATTCGGAAACACCAATCACAGAAACTAATGAACTATCTTTTAATAAAGTAATAAGCTCATTTCCTAATGCTGGCCAAATATTTTTAAGTGCTTGTGGCATAATCACATATCTGAATGTTTCGTTTTTACTCATCCCCAAGCTCCGAGCAGCTTCTGTTTGTCCAAGCGGAATGGATTGGATTCCAGAACGAATAATTTCAGCAACATAAGCACCAGAGTTTAGTGAAACGGCAATAATCCCAGCGAGGAGGGCCGGAAGTGATTGAATAAGTGCCCCAATCCCAAAGTAAACAAACATGATTTGAACCATCATTGGCGTACCCCGGAGAAATTCAATGTAGCAAACCGCAATTGAATGTAAAAATTTGTTCTTTGAAAGCCGCATTAGTGCAAAGAGAGTCCCTAATAGGAAACCAAAAATAACAGAGACAACTGTAATGATTAATGTATATTTAATCCCTTTAGCAAAGTAACGCCAATAGCTAAGAACAGTATTTTGCTTTTTATAACTCTTCATGTATTGGGAGGCTTCAGGAATCCATTTTTTATTAATTAGTTGTTCTTTGTTAACTTTTTTAATTGTTTGGTTGGCAGCATTGACTAACGAAGTATCACCTTTAGGAAAGGCCATGGCAATTCCGCCAGCAGTATTTGGCAATTTCGAATTAAAGGCATAAAGATTTGAATTATTGGCAGCATAGGCTTTAGCAGTAGCAGCATCCATTAAAATCCCATCATATTTATGAGATTGAAGCCCAATGACTAAGGAAGAAAGTTTAGCAAGCCCTTTGCCGTTTGCTTTAGGCATTTCCTTTGAAATCAGGGTTGATTGGAGCGTAC
Source organism: Limosilactobacillus reuteri subsp. reuteri (assembly GCF_000016825.1). Classification (NCBI taxonomy): domain Bacteria; kingdom Bacillati; phylum Bacillota; class Bacilli; order Lactobacillales; family Lactobacillaceae; genus Limosilactobacillus; species Limosilactobacillus reuteri. The sequence goes on from NC_009513.1 coordinate 797,475, forward strand.
CGTTTTGTGCTCCTACATTTTTCCCATTAAAACTTTTGACATTAACTAGCTTATCTTTATCTCCTTTATTAATTAAGAAGTAACTATCGCCGGAATAATATGTATTTGAGAAGTCAACGCTCTTTTTTCGTTCAGCTGTAACGTTCATTCCCGAAATAATAGCATCAATTTTACCCGTTTCCAGTGCAACTAGAAGTGAGTCAAAGTCCATGTTTTTAATAACTAGTTTTACTCCCAAGTCTTTAGCAAATTGTTTAGCAAGGGAAACTTCAAAACCGACATATTTAGTTTTTCCATTTTCTTTGGTTGTGAATTCGTAGGGTGGATAATCAGCACTCATTCCCACAACCAGTGTTCCTTTTTGTTTAATCTTTTGTACTGAATCATTACTAGCGACTTGCGATGGATTATTGGCTGACGAAGAGCTAGTTGAACTGCTCTCGTTAGCAGCTAATGCAGTAATAGGTGTACATAATATCGGAAACGCAATTACCATTAGCAGTAATAAATGTTTAAAACCTTTCATAGCTAATAACTCCTTTGAGAATAGTAAAATTAAATTGTTACTAAATATACACTTAAATGTTTATTTATGCAATATAAAATCTGAAAAAGAATAAATATTCACATATTTGCATAACAATTAAAAGCGTTTGCTTAGCTTATGGAGTAGTCAAAGAATAGGTGGATAAGAAATTTAAATTTTTATTTAAAAGTAATGTTGACAGGGTAGGCCATGTTGGGTAAAATAATTTTTGTAGTGAAAAGGAAGCAGTATGCCTGCTACCTCGATACGTAACTTTAAGCTCGGAGGGAGGGATCAACATGTCAAAAACAGTCGTTCGTAAGAATGAATCTTTAGACGACGCTCTTCGACGCTTTAAACGTTCAGTTTCACGTAACGGAACATTGCAAGAATATCGTAAACGTGAATTTTACGAAAAGCCAAGTGTAAAACGCAAGTTGAAATCTGAAGCGGCACGGAAGCGTAAGAACAAGCGCGGTCGTCGTTACTAAAATGTGTGCTCTCACCTGTTGCCTGGTGAGAGCTTTTTTATATGAAAGAAGGATAAATAATGAGCTTACTACAACAATTAACGTCAGATATGGTATCAGCAATGAAGAATCGTGATAAAGAAACATTAGACGTTGTCCGGATGCTTAAAGCAGCGGTTCAAAATGAACAAATTGAACTTGGCCACGATTTGAGCGCTAATGAAGAAATTGCGGTAATGGCACGTGAATATAAGCAACGTAAGGAATCGCTTGAAGAATTTGAAAAGGCTGGACGAGAAGATCTGATCAACCAAGCTAAAAATGAATTGGCAATTGTTGAAAAGTATATGCCAAAACAGTTATCAAAAGATGAAGTTACTAAGATTGTTAAGGAAGTAATTGACGAACTTAATGCTTCTAGTATGAAGAACTTTGGACAAGTAATGGGGTCGGTTATGCCCAAAGTTCAAGGACAAGCAGATGGAAAATTAGTTAACCAGGTTGTAAAAGAACAATTGAGTAAGTAATATTAGCTGTAAAAAAAGAGAGTATAAGGAGAAAGTTTCTTCATACTTTCTTTTTTTACTGTACATTTTTCCTTTTTAAACTAGAATTAAGGTATATTCAAAAGAAAAGGGGCCTTTATATGTGCACATCAGTAATTTATACAGCAGGTGATTATTACTTTGGTCGTAATCTTGATTTGGAAGTCAACCTTGGTCAAGAAGTAGTGATTACCCCGCGTAATAAGACTTTAGAATTCCGGGAAATGCCCAATCTTGAACACCATTATGCAATTATTGGAATGTCAATTGTTCGTGATGATTATCCATTATACTTTGATGGGGTAAATGAAAAAGGGGTTGGGATGGCAGGCCTTAATTTTGATGGTCCAGCTCATTATTTCCCAGTCCAAGAGGGGAAGGATAATATTGCATCCTTTGAATTAGTTCCTTATATTCTTGCGGCAGCTTCCTCGGTTGCTGAAGCGAAGAAGTTACTTTCAAATGCAAACATTGCTAATATTAATTTTTCTGATAAACTCCAAGCTGCACCGCTACACTGGATTATTGCTGATAAAACGGGTGCTTCTGTGACTGTTGAATCCACCGCAAAAGGATTGAATGTTTATGATAACCCAGTTGGTGTTTTGACAAATAATCCGGAGTTTCCTCGTCAATTATTAAATCTTAGTAACTATCGTAGTGTTGCACCTGCTAATCCGGCTAACGTATTTGCACCTAATGTCGACCTACCAGTTTATAGCCGGGGCTTAGGGACCCATTTTCTCCCGGGAGGAATGGATTCTGAAAGTCGTTTTGTTAAGGCTACTTTCACTAAGATGCATGCCCCAGTTGGTAATTCTGAGGTTGAGAATATTACCAACTATTTCCACATTCTTCAATCTGTCGAACAACAAAAGGGTTTGGATGAAGTAGCACCGAATACTTTTGAATATACGATTTATTCTGATGGTTCGAACCTAAAGAAAGGGATTTTTTACTACAAGACTTACGAAAACAGTCAAATTAATGCAGTTGATATGCATAAGGAAGATCTTGAAGCATCAGAATTAATTACCTATCCAGTTCAAAATAAACAAATAATTAACCAACAAAATTAAATAATTATTCTATTTTTAAACTCTTTTTATGCATGAATAATTTATATTTTATGCATAAAAAGAGTTTTTTTGAAAAAATATGCTAAAACTATTGATTTTTATTCATAATACTCGTATATTTATAAACAACAAATTTCAAATGAGATGGAGGACGAGATTATGTCAAAAGAAAAAATTGTTTTAGCTTATTCTGGTGGTTTAGATACTTCAGTTGCGATTGCGTGGCTCAAAAATAAGGGTTATGACGTAATTGCATGTTGTATTGATGTGGGTGAAGGAAAAGACCTTGAAGCGATTAAGGAAAAGGGTCTCCAAGTTGGTGCGTGGAAGTCAGTAGTGATTGATGCCAAACGTGACTTTGCTGAACAATTTGTATTGCCAGCCCTTCAAGCCCATGCAATGTATGAGCAAAAGTACCCATTAGTTTCAGCACTTTCTCGTCCATTAATCGTTCAAAAATTAGTTGCAGTTGCTAATCAATACGGTGCGACTGCTATTGCCCATGGATGTACTGGAAAGGGAAACGATCAGGTTCGGTTTGAAGCAGGTATCCATGCTTTGGCACCAGAGATGAAGATTGAAGATCCAATTCGGGATTGGCACTGGTCACGGGAAGAGGAAATTCAATACGCTAAGGATAATGGCATTCCTGTTCCAATCACAAAAGCTAGTCCATATTCCATTGATGAGAACTTATGGGGCCGGGCAAATGAATGTGGAATTCTTGAAGATCCGTGGGCTGCGGCACCGGCTGATGCATATGATCGGACAGTTTCAATTGAAGAAGCCCCTGATACCCCAACCACAATTGAAATTACCTTTAATGAAGGGGTTCCTACAGCAATTGATGGTGAAGAAATGCCGCTTGACCAGTTAATTATGAAGCTTGACAAATTAGCTGGTAGTCATGGGATTGGTCGGATTGATCACGTTGAAAACCGGCTTGTCGGTATTAAGTCACGGGAAATTTATGAATGCCCAGCTGCAACTGTTTTACTAGCAGCCCATAAAGATTTGGAAGACCTAACCCAAGAACGGGAAGTAGCGCACTTTAAACCATTAATTGAACAAAAGATGAGTGGAATTATTTATAATGGGCTTTGGTATTCACCATTAATGAAATCTTTAGTCGCTTTTATTGATGAATCACAAGCAGTTGTTAATGGAGTAGTAAGGGTTAAATTATTTAAAGGAAATGTAATCTGTGAAGGTCGGAAATCACCAAATTCACTTTATGATAAAAACTTGGCAACTTACACTTCCGCTGATGAATTTGACCAAGAAGCTGCCACTGGCTTTATTAAACTTTGGGAATTACCAGATAAGGTCTATGCTCAAGTACAAAACAAAAATAAAAAGAAAGTAAAGGAGAATACAAGCGATGCCTATTAAGAGAATGTGGGGTGGCCGGTTTGAAGAAGCTGGCGACCAACTAGTTAACCAATTTAATGCGTCGATCAGTTTTGATCAAGAAATGGCTCAAGAAGACATTGAAGGCTCATTAGCCCATGTAAAAATGTTGAAAGAAACACAAATTTTGTCAGCAGAGGATGCTGATAAGATTATTGCTGGACTCAAGAAATTACGTGAGCGATTAACTAGTGAAGGACTCCCATTTTCGATTGACAACGAAGACATTCATATGAATATTGAGGCATTGCTGACAGAAGAAATTGGCCCTGTTGCCGGTAAGCTTCATACTGGGCGGAGCAGAAATGATCAAGTTGCAACTGACCTTCATTTATATGTAAAGAAGCGATTGCCCATTATCATTAATGAATTGAAAAAATTACAGGCAGAATTAGTAGATAAAGCAGCAGAAAATGTTGAAACGATTATGCCAGGGTATACTCATATGCAACATGCTCAGCCAATTTCGTATGGGCACTATCTCATGGCTTATTTCCAAATGTTTCAGCGAGATGTTGAACGTTTTGAATTTAACCAGCAGCACACGGATTTATCACCCCTAGGAGCGGCTGCTTTAGCTGGAACCACTTTCCCAATTGATCGACAATTAAGTGCAAAGTATTTAGGTTTTGCTGGACCATACCATAATTCACTGGACGCTGTTTCTGATCGGGATTTTGCCCTTGAATTTTTAAGTAACGCAAGTATTTTGATGATGCACCTGTCACGGCTATGTGAAGAACTGATTTATTGGTGTAGTTATGAATTTGGCTATTTAGAATTGGCAGATTCATATTCTACTGGTAGTTCGATTATGCCGCAAAAGAAGAACCCTGATATGGCAGAATTGATTCGTGGTAAAGTTGGGCGAGTTTATGGTGATCTTTTTAGCTTATTAACGACAATGAAGGGCCTTCCACTTGCTTATAACAAGGATATGCAAGAAGATAAAGAGGGATTATTCGACGCAGTAAAGACGATTCTCCCAAGCATCAAGATCATGACCGGGATGATTGCTACCCTTCAAGTAAAGAAAGAAGCCATGGAGCATGCAACTCATCATGACTTTTCTAATGCCACTGAATTAGCAGATTATCTCGCTACTAAAGGAATTCCATTTAGGGAAGCGCATGAGATTGTCGGTGAGCTAGTATTGAAGGGACTTAAGACAGGGACAAATCTTGTTGATATTCCATTAGACGAATATAAAAAGATTTCGCCCAAAATTGAAGAAGATGTTTATACCTGCTTACAACCTAAAGTAGCGGTTGAACGGCGGAATTCTTATGGTGGGACTGGTTTTGATCAGGTTCGTCAACAAATTAAAGATGCTAAGAAGATTTTAGAAGGTAAATAATTGTGGAAATTGAGAGTGAGAAAGCAAAAACTTTCCTCACTCTCAATTTTTTGTTTCATAGTAACCCATATATTGAATTAAAGGTTACAATTAAATATAATTGATGCAAAAATAAAGGATTTACGAGAATGATTAGGGAAAAGATAAGTTTGTCAATTCATGAAATGACTGTCGTTGCCATGATGGTTGCAATTATTGCTGTTTTAGGAGCAGTTCCAGGAATTCCGTTGGGGTTTATTCCGGTGCCAATTATTTTACAAAATATGGGAATAATGATTGCCGGAGAATTACTTGGACCAAGATTAGGGACAATTGCTGTATGGCTCTTCTTGTTTTTAGTTGTACTTGGGTTGCCACTGCTTTCCGGTGGCCGCGGCGGAATGGTAACAATATTAGGTCCAACTGGCGGATATATTTTTGCTTGGTTATTTGTCCCATTGTTGATTGGCCTTAGTCTAAAATTAAGTTGGTATTATGGGATGACGCAGGGAGTAACTGAATTCCTGATTGTTTGGCTATGGGGTGTAATCTTTGTGGAAGGAGTGGGCGCAATATGGTTAGCTAATCAATTGCATACCACGCTTATTGCTGCTTTGACTTCCAATATTTTATTTGTTTTTGGCGATACAATCAAAGCACTTATTGTCGTCTCAATTACTCGTCGTTTACGTCACATTAAGGCTTTTTCATTAAGGAGATGATTAGCATGGCTCATTCAACTGCACAGAAAATTTTATGGCAATTACTTTCAGCGCCAGATTCATGGATTTCTGGAAATGATTTAGCAAAGCGATTCAATATTAGTCGTGAATCTGTTTGGAAAGCCATCAACGGTTTACGAAAAAGTGGAAATAATATTGAGAGCCGTAGAAACCTTGGATACCGTTTTACCGGAAATTCACGGTTGAGTGCTGATATTATTGATTTTTATACCCATAACCACTTTACTAATCGTCTTTACGTTGAAGATCAGGTTAGCTCAACTCAAAGCGTCGCAAAAGCTTTTTTGAGTCATCACCTAGTTAGTGCGCCAACAGTATTTATCGCTGATTATCAAATTGCTGGTTATGGGAGACAGGGACGGTCCTTTTACTCTCCGGCAGCAACTGGACTGTACTTTAGTATGATTTTGCCTAGCCCAACAGACAAACCACTACAAGCTGGGTTAATGACAACGACTTTTGCAGTTTTAATTGGGGAAGTTCTTAAACAATTTTTCCCTGCTCAAGACTTTCGGTACAAATGGGTCAACGACATTTATTTAAATCATAAAAAAGTCGGCGGAATTTTGACCGAGGCAGTAGTAGACCTTGAATCAAGGACAACGACATCCTTGGTGGTAGGAATTGGTTTGAATATAACTACAAAAGAATTTCCACTGGATCTTAAAGACAAAGCGACGGGAATAGCACCAGCAGATCGTAATCTTTTAGTTAGTCGGCTTATTGAGACGATTGCTAATAATTATTCAGACTATGATAATCCCCAGTATCTTGAGCAATATCGCCAAGGCTCAATGATTTTAGGACAGAAAGTGGACTTGTTAGTAAATGGTGAGGCGATTGCTGGAATTGCTAAAAAAATTGAAAATGATGGTGCACTAACAATTCGCTTGGCAGACGGAAAAACGAAAACTTTTAATAGTGGGGAAGTAGTTAAAGTTAATTTTGAAAAATAACTTCGATTCCTTAGAAAAGCTTGCAGTGATGAGGTTAAAGGTGATCTATGATATAATTATCATTAAATAAAATCTGCTAAATTAAAGGAGATTGTATAGGTGGGAGAACAAAAAACAATTGAACAAACTTTTCAAATTGAAAGTCCAGAAATAGAAGTTGGCTTACTAGGAACACAGGATAAGTTTGTGAGCCTGATTGAACAAGGAATGGATGTTGAAATCCGACCATTCGGTGAAAATCTTAAAGTAAGTGGACAAGAAGAAGACGTTAAACTTACGATCGATGTATTTCGTGCCCTTATTTCGTTGCTAAACCAAGGAATCCGCATCCACAGTACAGATATTGTTAGTGCGATGAAGATGGCGCATCGTGGAACACTGGAATATTTTGCTGACCTTTACAGTGAAACGATTATTAAAGATCGCCGAGGAAGAGCCATTCGGGTAAAAAATTTTGGTCAGCGGCAGTATGTTAACGCGATGAAGCATAATGATATTACGTTTGGGATTGGCCCTGCCGGAACAGGGAAAACTTACCTAGCAGTAGCAATGGCCGTTGCATCCTTAAAGCGTGGCGAAGTAGAACGGATTATCTTGACGCGACCAGCAGTTGAAGCTGGTGAAAGTCTAGGATTCTTACCCGGTGACCTTCGTGAAAAAGTAGATCCTTATTTACGACCAATTTATGATGCCTTAAATGATATTTTTGGAGCTGATCATACGCAACGGTTAATTGATCGGGGAATTATCGAAATTGCGCCCCTTGCTTATATGCGTGGACGAACTCTTGATGGAGCATTTGTAATTTTAGATGAAGCCCAAAATACGACTAATGCCCAAATGAAGATGTTCCTTACCCGTTTAGGCTTTGGTTCAAAAATGGTTATTAATGGGGATGTTTCACAAATCGATCTTCCTCATGGGACTCGCAGTGGTCTTGTAAACGCGCAACGAATTCTGAATAATATTAAGTCAATTAAGTTTGTTAAATTTAGTGCAGAAGATGTTGTTCGTCACCCGGTTGTAGCGCGGATTATTACTGCTTATGAGGACCAAACATCAAAACAATTAGCAGAAAAAGATAAAGAGAAAAAAGAGGAAAAATGATGGACTTGGAAATTTTTGATCAAACAACAGCGCAGCTTCCAAATGAACAATTGGAGATGGTAAGGGACTTATTACAGTATGCTGCTAAAGAACTTTCCTTATCAGAAAATACTGAAATGTCCTTAACATTTGTAAATAATCCAGAGATAAAAAAATTAAATGCCCAGTATCGTAATGTTGATCGGGCAACTGATGTTTTAAGTTTTGCCGCAGAAGAGGCGGGAGATGAAACACCAATCATTATGGATCCTGAAATGGCTGCTGAAATTCCTGTTAACTTAGGTGACTTATTTATTTCCATCGATAAGGTAGCAGAACAGGCAAAGTTTTTGGGCCATTCAGTTGATCGAGAGTTAGGATTTTTAGCTGTTCATGGCTTCCTTCACTTAAATGGATATGATCATGAAGAGCCGGCAGATGAAGAAAAAATGTTTAAATTACAACGGGAGATACTAGACGGTTATGGACTCACGCGATAAACATCAAACTGAGAAAAATCATCACTTAATTCAAGCAATGTGTCACGCAATCGATGGAATTATCCAAGTGTTACGTGAAGAGCGTAATATGCGGTACCACCTTTTAGCGGCCTGCTTAGCCATTATTATGTCGATCTTATTGCATATTTCAGCAATGGAATGGTTATGGATTTTATTGGCAATCTTTGTTGTTTTTACATCTGAATTTCTTAATACGGTTACCGAAGCTGTTACAGATTTGATTGTTGACCACCACTATGAATTAAATGTAAAAAAAGCTAAAGATGTGGCCGCTGGTGGGGTACTGATTTCAGCGATATTTTCAGTCTTGGTGGGGCTAATTATTTTTATCCCCCGTATATTAGCAATTATTAGATAGGAAGTTTTAATATGGATAATCCAAATTATAAGTCTGGCTTTGTGGCAATTATTGGGCGCCCAAATGTTGGAAAATCAACTTTATTGAATTATGTTGTCGGTCAAAAGGTAGCAATTATGAGTAATGTTGCACAGACAACGCGTAATAAGATTCAAGGAATTTATACAAGCCCAGAAGCACAGATTATTTTTATTGATACGCCAGGAATTCATAAACCATCTACTAAATTAGGTGATTTCATGGAAAAATCAGCAATGTCAGCATTAGATGAAGTAGATGCTGTCTTATTTGTTGTGAGTGCAACTGAGAAGCGCGGCCCTGGTGATGACTTTATTATTGAACGCTTAAAGAAAGTTAATCAGCCAATCTTTTTAGTTGTTAATAAGATTGATCAAATCAATCCCAATGATCTGCCTGAAATTGTTGACCAGTATAAAGATACCCTTCCATTTAAGGGGATTGTGCCAATTTCGGCTTTGCAGGGAAATAATGTGAATAACTTAATCAATGACATTATTAAGATCCTTCCTAATGGTCCGCAATATTACCCAGCTGATCAAGTAAGTGACCACCCTGAACGCTTTGTAATTGCAGAAATGATCCGTGAAAAGGTCTTTTTGCTGACGAGACAAGAAGTGCCGCATTCAGTAGCTGTTGATGTAACATCGATAAAGCGTGAGGATGAAAATCATATTCATATCTCGGCCAATATTATTGTTGAACGTCCGGGCCAAAAAGGAATTATTATTGGCAAGGGTGGAAAAATGCTGAAAAAGATTGGGACAATGGCACGGCAAGATATTGAAAGATTACTTGGTGACAAGGTATTTCTTCAACTATGGGTAAAGGTTGTTCCTGACTGGCGTGATAAGTCTGCAATGCTAAAAGACTATGGCTATCGGAATAAAGACTATTAAAAGGATGATGGTTACATGGCACGCGTAACCACACAATTTACTGGGATCATTATGTACCGACAGGATTATCGTGAACGCGATCTATTAGTGAAAATGCTTACTGATAAGATTGGGCCGGCAATGTTTTTTGTGAAAAATGCTAAAAAACGTGGCTTTCGGATGACTGCTGATATCCTGCCATTCACCCATGGTACATACATTGGCTCACTTGATGAAAATGGCTTAAGTTTTATTAATACCGCTAGCGATACTAGCCAATACAAGAAGATTGCAAGTGACATTAGCAAAAATGCATATGTTACGTATATCTTGGCATTAGTTGACAGTGCTTTTAATGATGGCCGAAGCATTGGTGGCTGGTTTAAGCAGGTTGCTGCAGCGTTAGACTTAATCGAAAAAGGATTAGATGAGCAAATAATTACAAACGTTATTGAAACACAGCTGTTAGTTGCTTTTGGTGTAGCACCAGTTTGGGACCGGTGTGTGGTATGTGGCCGCAATGATCTGGCTTTAGACTTCTCTGAACAATATGGGGGGATGCTTTGTCAGAATCACTGGTCACTTGATGAACACCGTCTTTATCTTGACCGTAAAACTGCTTATTATCTCCAACAGTTTGCCACAATTAACTTGCAAAAATTGAATTCTATTCGGATTAATCCAGCTACTAAACGACGCCTCCAACAAGTCTTGGATACTCTTTATGATAACGAGGTCGGACTAAATTTGAAGGCAAAACGGTTCATTAAACAAATGAATAAGTGGGAACAAAATATTGGAAAGTTATCAATGAACGATTGACATTTGTAAAATATTTTTCTATTATAAGAGCGTGTTTAATTGAATATTGGCAATGACAGAGATTATGGATAAACCAAATCAGCGAGCAGGGGATAGTGCAAGCCTTGTAATTTATTTATCCTTGGCACTCTAACAGCCGCTTAAACTAAGCTGTTTTACAGAGATGTAAAAAAGTAGGGTGGAACCGCGATTAACTTCGTCCCTACAGTATCGATTATTTGATACTGTAGGGACTTTTTCATTGAAAGGAGAAGTAAAGTATGACGAAAAAACTAACCGTGCAAGATATTATCTTTACATTGGAACAATATTGGGCAGATCAAGGCTGTATGTTAATGCAGGCTTATGATAACGAAAAGGGTGCGGGAACAATGAGTCCTTACACTTTCTTGCGTGCAATTGGTCCTGAACCATGGAATGTGGCTTATGTTGAACCTTCACGGCGGCCTGCTGATGGTCGTTATGGTGAAAACCCAAACCGGCTTTACCAGCACCACCAATTCCAGGTATTAATGAAGCCTTCTCCTGATAATATTCAAGAATTATACTTAGGAAGTTTGAAAAAGCTAGGAATTGATCCTTTAGAACACGATATCCGGTTTGTTGAAGATAACTGGGAAAACCCTTCAATGGGCTGTGCCGGTGTTGGTTGGGAAGTTTGGCTTGACGGAATGGAAGTTACTCAATTTACTTACTTCCAAGTCGTTGGAGAGTTGCCAATGAGCCCAGTGGCCGCCGAAGTTACTTATGGACTTGAACGGTTGGCTGAATATATTCAAAACGTTGATTCAGTTTATGACTTAGAGTGGGCAGATGGTGTTCTGTATGGTGATATCTTCCAAGAACCCGAATATGAACATTCTAAGTATGCGTTTGAAGAAAGTAACCAAGACATGCTTCTTCAAGACTTTAATGATTACGAAAAAGAAGCTAAACGTTTAATTAAGCTTGGATTAGTTCACCCAGCTTATGATTATGTTTTAAAGTGTAGTCATACCTTTAACTTGCTAGATGCGCGTGGTGCTGTTTCGGTTACCGAACGTGCTGGTTACCTTCACCGTATTCGAATTATGGCAAAATCAATTGCTAAAGCATTTGTTGAAGAGCGGCGTAAACGTGGCTTCCCATTGATTCATGACGAAGCAGTTCGCCAAAAGACAGTTGAAGAATATACAAAAAAAGCGGAAAAGGCAAAGGAACGGGCCACAAAGCAAGCAGCTAAGAAGGCACAAAAGGGGGAAAAGTAAGATGGCAAATACATACTTATTAGAAGTCGGTGTTGAAGAAATGCCTGCTCACGTTGTAACACCAAGTATTAAACAGTTACACGAACGAGTAGCAAAGTACCTTAAAGAACAACGGATTACTTTTGATGATATTCAAGAATTCGCTACTCCACGACGGATGGCGTTACTAATCCATGGTTTAAGTGATAAGCAACCTGATATTGATGAATCAGTTAAGGGTCCTGCAAAAAAGATTGCGCAAGATGCTGATGGTAATTGGACCAAAGCTGCAATTGGTTTTACCCGGGGACAAGGTGCCTCTGTTGAAGATATTGAATTCAAAGAAGTAAAAGGCGTTGAATATGTTTTTGTTGAAAAGCATATTGCTGGAAAAACTGTTGCTGAAGTTCTTCAAGGATTGCCAGCAGTTATTACTTCGATGACATTCCCAACCTTGATGAAGTGGGGCTACAATAACTTACAATTTATTCGTCCAATTCGGTGGCTAGTTTCATTATTAAATGATGAAGTCGTTCCATTTAATATTTTGGACGTTGAAGCTGGTCGAGAAACACAAGGTCACCGGTTCTTAGGTCATCCAGTTGAAATTGCTAAGGCTGATGATTATGAAGAAACCTTAAATAATGATTTCGTTATTGCTGATCAAACAAAGCGAAAGAACTTAATTAAGGATCAAATTACTAAAATTATCAATGAAAACAACTGGCAAGTTGATTGGGATGAGGACTTACTAGAGGAAGTTAATAACTTAGTTGAATGGCCAACTGCTTTTGCTGGATCTTTTGACGAGAAGTACTTAGCATTACCTGATCCGGTCTTAATTACTTCCATGAAGGATAACCAACGTTTCTTCTGTGTACGGGATGGAGATGGTAACCTCTTATCGCACTTTATTTCTGTTCGTAACGGTAACACCGACTACCTTGATAATGTTATCAAAGGAAATGAACGGGTTCTTGTTCCTCGGCTTGAAGATGCTCAATTCTTCTATCAAGAAGACCAAAAGCTGACAATTGATGAATATGTGGAACGACTTAAGAAAGTTAGCTTCCATGATAAGATTAGTTCAATGTATGACAAAATGCAGCGGGTCGCAGTGATTGCGAATGTTCTCGGTAAGCAACTAAATCTTTCAGATGAAGAACTAGCAGACCTTGATCGAGCAGCACATATTTATAAATTTGACCTTACTACGCAAATGGTGGGTGAATTCGCTGAGTTGCAAGGAATTATGGGTGAAATTTATGCTAAGCTATTCGGTGAAAAAGATGATGTTGCCACAGCTATTCGTGAACACTACATGCCAATCTCTGCAGAAGGGGAATTGCCACAAACTAAGATTGGCGCGGTCTTAGCAATTGCCGATAAACTTGACAGTATCATGAGTTTCTTTGCAGTTGATATGATTCCAAGCGGTTCAAATGACCCTTATGCTTTACGTCGGCAGGCATTTGGAATTGTCCGGATCATCGCCGATCGTGGTTGGCACCTTCCATTATTAAGTATTCAATCAGAAATTGCCCCTGCCTTTGAAAACGCTGAAATCAATGTTTCCTTTGATTTGAATAAAAATAGTGATGAAGTCCGTTCGTTCTTCTTGGACCGGATTAAGCAATTATTCCATGGTCAAAAGGTTCGTCACGATATCATTGATGCAGCTACCGATACTCGTCAAAATGATATTGCTAATATCCTTGAAGCTATTCAAACTATCGACGATCATAAGGATGATGATAACTTTAAAGAAGATATTGAAGCTCTTACCCGGGTATTACGGATTGCAAAGAAGGATAAACGTCCAGTTAGTGAGCTTGTAGTAGATCCTAATTTATTTGAGAACCCATCTGAGGCTAAGATGCATACTGCTGTTTCAGAATTGATTAAGGAAAATCAACAGACAGTAAGTGAAAACTTTGCAGCATTACGGACTTTAACACCAATAATTAGTGAATATTTTGATGAAAATATGATTATGGATAAGAATGAAGACATTCGTAATAATCGTTTGGCCCAATTAAGTATTTTGGCTCACCAAGCATCATTAATTGGTAACTTGGATAACTTGATTGTAAAATAAGACGTTTTAATTGTATTGCTGCTAACTTGTGGTATTATAGATACTAGTTAAATGTAAAAATAGGTGGAGGTCGCATTCCGTTAGGTTGCGACCTTTCATTTCGTTGCTGTTCGCTTACTAAGTGAGGTGGATCAATGGCAAAGATACCGCGTAATGTAATTGATGAAATACGAAATTCAGTTGATATTGGTGATGTAATTGGGCGCTATGTCCAACTGCATCAGGCTGGAAAAAATCTAATTGGGTTATGTCCCTTTCATGATGAAAAGACCCCCTCTTTTTCAGTGAATGAGGAAAAACAATTTTTCTATTGTTTTGGATGTCACCGGAGCGGAAATGTATTTCAATTTTTGATGGAGTTAAAGCATATCGATTTTGTCGATGCAGTTAAGGAGATCGCTAACGATAGTAATATCAAGATTCCTGAACAATATGTTAGCGTTCCGGCTAAACCATCAAATAACGAGAATCGACAGCTGTTTGATCTTCATGATAAAGCAGCTAAACTTTATCACCATATATTGGTAAATACACCGGCTGGGCAAGTTGCACTTAATTATTTAAAAAAACGGGGAATGAGTGAAGAACTGATTGAGCAATTTGGCTTAGGCTATGCTCCTGATCAGCGAATCTTAAAGCCGTTCTTCCAGCAGCAAAAAGTTGATTACCAATTGCTAAGAAAAAGTGGGCTTTTTAGTGAAGACCAACAGGGAGAGTTGCGAGACCGGTTCATTGAACGGATAATGTATCCGATAAAAAATGGTCAAGGGCAGGTAATTGCTTTTTCTGGTCGATTAATCGATACCAGTAAAACAAATTTACCTAAATATTTAAATAGTCCTGAGACACCAATTTTCAACAAACGACGGACATTATTTAATTTTGACGTTGCACGAAAAGCAGCCCGTAAAGATGGTCGATTATACTTATTTGAAGGATTTATGGATGTGATCTCGGCCTTTGCCGCAGGAATCGAAAATGGAATTGCTTCAATGGGGACCAGTTTTACCGAAGAGCAAGTAGCGATTATTGGTCGTGCTACAAAGCAATTAGATATTTGCTATGATGGAGATCAACCGGGACAAAATGCAATTGATCGTGCAATTAGCCTCGTTAATGATCATCGACCTAATCAGCTCCAGGTGAAGGTTGTCCAATTACCAGCTGGGATTGATCCAGATGAATATGTTCAAAAGTATGGTCCACAGCAATTTAACGCCTATCTTACTAATAAGGAAGAAACAACAACAGAATTTTACCTGCGCTTTTTAAGAAATGGGAAGAATTTAGATAATCAGAATGAGCTGATGCAATATCTTAATCAAGCACTGAAGGTAATTGCTCAAGTTCAAGCTCCCTTAGAAGAAGATATGTACTTGCAACGGTTAGCAAGTGAGTTCAATTTAGATCGGCAAACCTTAAAGACGCAGTTAGATCAATTGCGACAGCAACTAGGAATTCATAATCAGCCATGGACTAAGCAACAGCCTTCACTAGTGCGTCATCAACAGTTTCAACAAACTAGTGAAGAAGAACATCGAAAAGTTAAACTTAGTAGGACTGAATTAGCGGAACAGATCTTACTAAGGTATATGCTATATGATCGTGAAGTGTGGATGCATGTAACATCAGACCACGATTTTCATTTTGCGCATGAAAAATATCAAACCTTGTATTTATTAGCAGCAAGTTATTTTTCTGAAAACGGCTCGTATTCAACTGCTGACTTTCTTGATTATTTAGATGAAAGTAGTTTACAAGGTACTCTTGGGCAAATTGAAAATTTAAATGTTGACCAAGAAGTTGATATGCGGGCAATTGATGATTGTATCCATATGATCGCAGAACAAACACCGTTAGCTGCGCAAATTGCAGATAAGCAAGCCCAGTTAAAAGAAGCTAATTCACTGCATAATACAGAATTAGCTACGCAATTAACGATTGAACTGGTAAAATTATTAAAGCAGCAGCAACGCTTAAAAACGGAGGAGACTAATTAATATGGCAAAGAGCAAGAAAAAAGACATTGTTATTTCTAACAGCGCCGATTTCGATCAACAAGAATATGACACCGCAGTTGGTAAGTTAATTCGTAATTACAAGAAGCAAAAGCAGATTGAATACGATGAATTAACTACTAAAATTGCTAAACCATTTGAATTGAACGCTGACGGAATTGACAATTTACTTCAAAATATTGAAGATGCCGGAATTAGTGTTGTCGATGAAAATGGGGATCCAGATCCTCGTGCTTTAAAAGCTACTGAAAAATTCTCACAATCTGCTATGAAGGATACATCAGCTCCAACTGGAGTTAAAATTAATGATCCTGTGCGGATGTATTTGAAGGAAATTGGTCGTGTAAATCTTTTGACGGCTGATGAAGAAGTTCAGCTTGCTTTACGGATTGAAAAAGGTGATGAAGTAGCTAAACAAGAATTAGCTGAGGCTAACTTACGGTTAGTTGTTTCAATTGCAAAGCGTTATGTTGGCCGTGGGATGCAGTTTCTTGACTTAATCCAGGAAGGTAACATGGGACTTATGAAGGCCGTTGAAAAATTCGATTATCGGCGGGGATTTAAGTTCTCTACTTATGCTACCTGGTGGATTCGTCAGGCTATTACACGGGCAATTGCTGATCAAGCCCGGACAATTCGGATTCCGGTTCATATGGTTGAAACTATTAACAAATTGATCCGGATTCAACGGCAATTACTTCAAGATTTAGGTCGTGAACCGTTACCAGAAGAAATTGGTGCAGAAATGGATATGCCAACTGAGAAAGTGCGGAATATTCTTAAAATTGCCCAAGAACCAGTTTCACTTGAAACGCCTATTGGTGAAGAGGACGATTCTCATTTAGGAGACTTTATTGAAGATCAAGATGCAACGAGTCCAGCTGACCATGCTGCTTATGAAATGATGAAGAAGCAACTTGAAAATGTTTTGGATACGTTAACCGATCGTGAAGAGAACGTTCTTCGGCTTCGTTTTGGCTTAGATGATGGTCGAACACGGACCCTTGAAGAAGTTGGAAAAGTCTTCGGGGTAACGCGGGAACGGATTCGTCAGATTGAAGCTAAGGCGCTCCGAAAATTACGTCACCCATCACGTTCTAAGCAATTAAAAGATTTCTTAGAATAAAAATATATATGTAAAAAGATGAATTTACACAAAAAGCAACTTGAGTTAATTAATTATCTTAAGCTGCTTTTTAATTTTATTTAAAATAAATGAGAGAAATCTTATTTTTATATTGAAAACATTCAATTGTTCGGGTAAAATTTTTATAAAGCGTTTTTTAAATCTATTATAAATAAAAATTGAGGAGAGATCGAACAATGCCAGAACTATCTGCTGATTTATATGGAACTGTTAGTCATAAGTTAGATGCGTTACAGCCATCAGGTATCCGTGAATTCAACAAAGAAGTTTCAAAGATTCCGGGAATTATTAAATTAACATTAGGAGAACCAGACATGGCAACTCCTGAACATGTTAAGCAAGCAGCCATTAGAAGTATTGAGGAAGATGATTCTCACTATGCTCCACAAATGGGAAAGCCGGAATTACTTGAAGCAATCAGTGATTATATTCAGAATACTCGTGATGTGCACTATGACCCACAAACAGAAATAATTGCGACTGTAGGAGCAACCGAAGCCCTCGATGCAACTTTATTTGCAATTCTTAATACTGGAGACAAAGTTGTGGTTCCGACCCCGATTTTCTCTCTATATTTCCCATTAATTGAAATGACAGGAGCAACAGTTGTTCAGGTTGATACTTCAGCAGATAATTTTGTTTTGACTCCAGAAAAGCTTGAAGAAGTTCTTGAAGAAGAGGGGAAAGGCGTCAAAGCTGTTATCCTTAACTACCCAAGTAACCCAACTGGTCGTGAATATCCTCAGGAAGTTCTAGCAGGATTAGCTGAAGTAATTAAGAAGCATCATTTATATGCGATTGCTGATGAAATCTATAGCGAACTAGTCTATGGGGTAGAGCACTATTCAATTGCTACTATGATTCCAGAGCGGACAATTTTTATCTCTGGACTTTCAAAATCTCACGCAATGACTGGTTACCGTTTAGGATATGTTGCAGCTCCGGCTAAGATCATGACTAATATTTCAAAGATGCATGCCTTCTTAGTCACAACCGTAACTAATAACGTTCAAGTTGCAGCGGCTGAAGCACTGACAAATGGTTTAAATGATCCATTAGAATTTCGAAAGATTTACCAGCATCGCCGTGATTTACTCGTTGCCGGTCTTAAGAAATTAGGCTTTGAAATGTTAACTCCTGAAGGGGCCTTTTACCTGTTTGCTAAGATTCCAGCTCAATTTGGAACTGACGATGTTGCCTTTGCAAAGCAGCTTGCTAAAGAAGCAAAAGTTGGAGTAACACCAGGTAGTGCATTTGGTAAGGGTGGCGATGGTTATGTTCGTCTGTCATATGCCTCCTCTGATGAAAACCTAACAGAAGCCATTAAACGAATTAGTGAATTTTTAGACCATCTTGCGTAAATTATAAGGAAGTAGGAATAGGACTCCGTATCTGTCAAGTTTTCATAGGTAGCCTTTAAATATACAGTTTTAGTGGGTTAGTGCCTTAAAAAGTTGTCCTATTGGTCTACTTGTGGCCGTATTAATCGGAATTATTCCTTGTACTACTCCAATTGACGGCTTTGTCGGTGCCTTTCTTAGAAACTCTCCAGTTCGAATATGCATTTCCTGTAATAGGCTGGTTTGAGCCACTCGAGGAAGAACTGTTAATTGTTCTAGGATTGTATTTAAACTAGCTTGCAGTTCACCATTCATTCGGGCTTCAATTAAACCAATCATGGCTTTAGCCCCCTGCTTAGTCCATGACTTGCCCTGTTTCTTCATCCGGTAAGTAAAAGCCCGGTGAGAACTTTCGACTGAACCAATTAAATGAATATCCTTAAATCCACGCATTTGTGGTGAGAGGATATACCGCCAATTTCGCTGTAGATACTTTCTTAAACGCATTAGGTCGTCTGCTTGTTTTTCCGTTAGGTTTTGTGATTCATAAGTATCTAAAATTATTGTTAGCTCTGCTTGATCATGATGACGAACGGCTTTAATTGCTCGCATGGCTAATTCGTTGTGCCGGCCTAAAGTATGTTCAATTTTCTGTAAACAATGATAGCGGTCGAGAAAGTATTCACCATGTGCACCTTGAGGAACTAGACTTAATAGCTTAGCTGGTTCGTAACCTGGGCCAGCGTCACTGGCCAAAAAGATCGTTTGACCGGCAAGCTTATAATGGCGGTCTAAATAATCACTTAGTCGTGCTTCAAGCCGTCCTTGGTGCCCAACACTGAGAAAGTCATGCCGATTAATGATTTGATTAGCTACTCGCTCATAAACCCGATAATGGTGCACAAGAGTCAGCTGACCTGCTTCTTTTTTACCTTTAATCATAAAGGCATCACCCTCAATAGTTAAATTTTTAGGCATATGGCGAGGAGTAGCTTGGTGTTCTTTTGCTTGAGTTTGTTTAGCTACCTGATTTCCTAACTCATGCACGGCGTGCATTACCGAATCGGCAGTAATTCCGCTGTCAAATACAAGGTTCAAAATGTCGGCAGTATTGCGCATTGTAGTTGTTTGGGCAATCTTAGCCATCATCATTAAGTAGTGTGGCGATAAACGACGACGTGGTTTAATTTTTAATTGTTGGTCTAAGTAAAATTCACGTTTCTTTGTCCCAGCCTGATAATACCGTCGTTGAAAAGTCACCGGGCCAAAGATAAAATTAAGCGTCCGTGGCTGTTTATTGATTACTTGATAGTTCGCTGGAGCTTGGGACTTTAAGCTTCGATCTAAGCTTTCCAAAAAGTTTTGCATGATTACTTGTCCTAACTCCAATACCCCTTTTAAAATAATCTGTTCAGCTTCAAATAAACTGCCTGATTTCACCAAATTCTGCTCGATTTCTGTTAAAATATCCATGAGGAAAGACCTGCCTTTGCTTAGTATTCGACACACTAAAGGCTACTGGTCTTTTCTTTTTTTGTAAATAAGTAAATTGGTCTACAAAAAAGATTTCCACGACCAGATGAATTATTCATCCAACCTATGAAAATCTTACACTAACTAGGACTCCTAAGTGGGTGCTATCTTGCTTCCTCTTTTTGTTATAATTAATTTATTAAATAGAAAAAGGAATGATTTTTGTGGATGAAAAGCACTTATCAGCACGTTTAGCATGTGTTGCTTCCCTTGTTCCAGCAGGTGCGCGGGTGGCTGATATTGGTTCTGACCATGCATATTTACCAGCCGCATTAGTGTTAGATGGTAAAATTGATTTTGCAATTGCTGGAGAAGTAGTAAAGGGTCCTTATGAAAATGCTGTTCATGAAATAAAAGACCACCAATTAGAAGGCAAGGTTATCCCACGGTTGGCAGACGGTTTAGCAGCGATTGAACCAGCAGATAAAGTCGATACAATTACGATTGCCGGAATGGGCGGGAGTTTGATTGCTTCTATTTTAGAGAAGGGCAAGGATAAGTTAACGGAAATTAAGCGACTTGTCCTGCAGCCGAATGTAGGGGAAAGTCAATTGCGTGAATGGTTAATGAATAATCATTACCAAATAATGACCGAAAAAATAATTGAAGAAGACAATCATATTTATGAAATTATCGTTGCGGAGCCATCAGTTGTCCCATTTAGATACAGTAAGTATGAGCTTGATTTTGGACCATTTTTATTGGAAAACAAAGGGCCTGTTTTTAGGAAAAAATGGCAAGAATATCTTCAACGTGAAGCCCATGTTATTGATCAGATGCAAAGGGCTCAACAGCCACCAGTAAAAAAGATTAATGAGATAAACGAGTTTTTATCACAAGTAAAGGAAGCGATCGCCGATGACAACCGGTAACCAATTAATTGCGCGTTTTGAAAAATTTGCTAATCCGCAACTAGCAGAAAAATGGGACCATGTTGGCCTGCAAATTGGCAATCCAGATCTCCCAATCACTCGCCTAATAACCACCCTTGATGTTCGCCCAGAAGTGGTTGATGAAGCAATTGAGCAAAATGTTGACTTTATTTTTGCTCATCATCCCATCATGTTTCATCCAGCAAAAGATCTAGATACGCGGGATCCGCAAAATGCAATGTACGCTAAACTTTTGGCGAATAATATTACTGTTTATGCAGCTCATACGAATTTGGATACTGCTAATGGCGGAATGAATGACTGGTTAGCAGATCAACTTCACCTAACTAATACTGTGCCTTTAGTGCCCGCAGGAAATGATCCAATAAGCGGTGAACCAGTTGGGATGGGGCGTGTTGGTGAGCTGGCTGAACCATTAACACTGCAAAAATTTGCAAAATATTGTATGGATGTTTTTGGTATCCGCGGATTACGGTTAATTGTCAACCCGCTTGACCAAGAGAGAGAGATTAAACGTGTTGCAGTACTTGGTGGTGCTGGTCAAGACTTTTATCAACAAGCTCTTGAAGCTGGAGCAGACGCTTATGTCACCGGGGATGTAAGTTACCACTTTGCGCACGATATGATTGCTAATCACCTTGTTGTTATTGATCCTGGACATCATATTGAAGTGGTAGCTGCCCACCAGCTTGCTAACTTAATCACCCAGTGGAAGAATGAAAATAATTGGCAGTTTGAGGTGCTAGAGAGTAGAGTTAATACAGAGCCGTTTACTTTTATTACTAAATAGGTTTTAGATAAGGAGATGCTAATCATGAGTGAGGAAAAGTATGAGGGGTTATTACCACGTTTTTTGAAGTATGTTAAAACTGAAACAAGGTCAAATCCAGATTCAAAAACAATTCCTTCTGATCCTAAAGAAACTGCATTTTTAAATGAATTAAAAGCTGAATTGATATCTTTAGGGTTGAGTGATGTTCATATTAATCCACAAAGTTCATATTTGGTAGCCACAATTCCAAGTAATATTGACAAGGATGTACCAACGGTTGGCTTCATTGCCCATATCGATACTGCAGATTTTAATGCTCATAATGTTAATCCACAGATTGTCGAAGATTACGATGGCAAGTCAGATATTAAGCTTGATAAAGATGGCCAATATGTCTTAACTACTACTGAATTTCCATCATTGAAAAAATATCAGGGCAATACTTTAATTACTACTGACGGGTCTACTTTGCTTGGGGCTGATGACAAGTCAGGAGTAGCGGAGATTGTTACAATGGCTGCTTACCTGATGGCTCATCCTGAAATTAAGCACGGAACAATTAAGATTGGCTTAGGACCTGATGAGGAAATCGGTACCGGGGCTGATCATTTTGATGTTAAAGATTTTGGGGCCGATTTTGCCTATACGGTTGATGGTGGCCCACTTGGCGAATTGGAATATGAAACATTTAATGCAGCTCAGGCAGAAATTGAGATTCAAGGAAAAGATGTTCACACTGGGGTTGCTAAGGGAACAATGATCAATGCTATTCAGGTTGCAATTGACTTGCAAAATAGTTTGCCGGCACATGATCGCGCAGAACGGACAGATGGACGGCAAGGATTCTATCACTTATACAAGTTTGATGGAACTGTTGATCATGCTTCAATGACTTATTTAATTCGTGATCATGATAAGCAAACGTTTATTGAACGAAAACATTTACTCGAACGGGTTGTTGCTGGCTTAAATGATGAACTTGGTGCAGACCTAGTAACGATGAATCTTTATGACCAATACTACAACTTAAAAGATGCGCTTAAAGATCACATGGAAGTTGTTGAAATTGCGAAGAAAGCTATGGAAAATCTTGATATTAAACCTGATATCTATCCAGTTCGTGGCGGGACGGATGGTTCAACAATTTCTTATAAGGGCTTACCAACTCCTAATCTTTTTGCTGGTGGAGAAAATATGCATTCGCGTTTTGAATATGTATCACTGCAAACAATGGAACGCGCATTGGATACCCTGCTTGAGATTGTGCGGTTGACTACGGAAGAAGATAAATAAATTAAAAAGGATCGAGCCATTTTGGACTCAATCCTTTTTAATTAATCTTCATTTTTGCTAGGATTTGCATCTGCGGTAATTTTATCCACACAATTGATAACAATTAATCCCATAATTACAGAACACCAGCCGACAAGGGTGTAGTCTGGTGTCATCGATTCTAGTTGACTTGTGATGTAAGCTAGGACCTCACCCAGAATAAGTGCCCAAATACCAGCCACGATATTCTTTGATAAAAAGTTCATGTTGGTCATCCCCTTTGAAGTCATACCATATTCTAGCATATTTATTAATGCTTTTGAAAGGGTTGGGTTAATTTCTCTATTTAGTCTGATTTGATATAATTTTATTGAGAGGTGAAATGAAGTGGATTTTACGCCCTTAGATGTTAAGAGTAGTTATAGTTTGCTAAAAAGTCCAACCCGGATTTCTGACCTAGTTACAACGGCTAAGGAACGAGGGTATAAGGCATTAGCGTTAACAGACGAAAATGTTTTATATGGGGCTGTCGAATTTTATAATGCAGCTAAAAAAGCAGGAATTAAACCCATTCTCGGCTTGCGGCTGGTAGTTGCATTAAATGAGACAGATGGTACCAAGCTAGATTTAGTATTTCTAGCTAAGAATCAACGAGGGTACCAGCATCTGATGGACTTATCGACGCTTCAGCAAACACGAAAAGATAAAAAAATATCTTTAACGATTGCACAAATTAGTCCTTTATTGGGTGAATTGTTTATAATTATTCCTCCTCAAAGTACGGTTTTTAGTGTACTTGCTCAGCCAACATCAATTTTAACTGAGCTTGCTAATCTGGGGGATGATGATAGCGTCCTGTTAGGAGTCAATTCGCGGTTAGATGACGTTCAAATAGATACCTTGCAGCAATTATCAAAACAATTATCTTTACCATTAGTAGGGACGTCTCCAGTTGATTATTTAAATGCTAATGATCTTTTTGCTAGTCGGGTTTTACAAGCGATTGATGCCGGAGTTGAGTTAAAAGATCCGACAATAGAAGCGGGACGAAGAGGACAACATTATCTTCATTCGAAAGAACAGATTGTCCAAGATTACAATGCAAAGGGGCTTAGTGCAGCCGCGCAAAAGACAGTTGAAGTAGCAGCCCTGTGCAACGTTGAACTTCAATTTAGGGCCCCGGTCCTTCCTCATTTTAAAAATCAAGCAGGGATACCATCGCAACAATATTTACGTTCCCTATGTATTCAAGGATTGAAAAAAAGACGAGTAGCACCAGGAAAAACTATTCAACAGTACCAAGAACGTTTAGCGATGGAATTAAAAGTAATCCATGAAATGGGCTTTGATGATTATTTCTTAATTGTATGGGACGTAATGAATTTTGCTCACCAGCAAAAGATTACGACCGACCCTGGACGAGGATCAGCTGCGGGATCGTTAGTTGCCTATGCTTTAGCAATTACAGAAGTTGATCCTTTGCAATACGACTTATTATTTGAACGCTTTCTGAACCCAGAACGAGCTCAAATGCCCGATATTGACTTAGATATTCCTGATAATCGGCGTGATGAAGTTTTGCAGTATGTACATCAAAAATATGGTCACCAACGCGTAGCCCAAATTATTACTTTTGGAACGTTGGCTGCTAAACAGGTCGTTCGTGATGTGAGTCGGGTCTTTAACTTACCCCGTTACGATATGCAAAGGTTAATCGATGCATTACCGCATGGCCTTCACGTGACACTCAAAGATGCATTAAAGGAGTCACAACAATTAAAAAATCTTCTTGATGATAATCCTAAATTTCGTTTGCTGATTCAAGTTGCACAGCAATTAGAGGGATTGCCGCGTCATTATTCAATTCACGCGGCAGGTATTGTCCTTTCTGAGCAGCCATTACATGAAATTGTGCCGTTACAAGATGGTAGTGATGGCTTATTAATGACGCAGTTTGCCAAAGACACAGTAGAAGCGCTGGGGCTATTAAAAATGGATTTTTTGGGATTGAAGAACCTTTCAATCATGGATAACACCCTTCAAATGATTCGGCAAGAAGACCCTACTTTTGATTTGCAAAAAATTAACTTTAATGATCAGTTGACTCTTCAACTGTTCCAGCGAGGAAAAACTGAAGGGATTTTTCAATTTGAATCAAGTGGGATCAGAAATGTATTGGTCAATCTTCATCCAACGAATTTTGAAGATATTGTGGCAGTGAATGCACTTTATCGTCCGGGCCCAATGGAAAATATTCCTCACTTTACCGCCCGCAAAGCTGGAAAAGAGAAAATTACTTATCCTGCTCCTTCACTTGAAAAAATTCTGGGACCAACTTACGGTATTTTGGTCTATCAAGAGCAGGTAATGCAACTGGCCTCGGTAATGGCTGGCTTTACCTTGGGAGAGGCGGATCTTTTACGCCGGGCAATGAGTAAGAAGAAAAAGGCCACAATGGAGGATATGCGGACAAAATTTATTGCTGGCGCAACAGAACACGGATATTCAGCACAAGTTGCTCACCAGGTATTTGAATATATCGATCGCTTTGCTAATTACGGGTTCAATCGTTCGCATGCAGTTGCCTATTCTATGATGGCGTTTGAGATGGCATATTTGAAAGTTCATTACCCTGCAGCTTTTTTTACAGCCCTAATGAATGCAGAAACTAATATTGAGAAATTGAAACGTCACGTGGGGGATGCAAAGCAATTTGGCGTTAAGATTAGTAGTCCGCGAATCAATATAAGTGAGAGTAGCTTTCTGTTGCATGATGAGACAGTTTACTTTGGCTTCTCTGCTATTAAAGGAGTACGTCGTGATTTTATCGCCGCAATTCTGGAAGAACGGCAGGAAAATGGTAAGTTTACAGATCTTCGTAATTTTATTGCGCGTATTCCAGAACGTTGGCAAAAACAAGAATTAATCGAACCGTTAATCTATAGTGGGGCCTTTGATAAGATGGGATATAACCGAGCGGAGATGATTGACGCCCTTCCTAAATTAATTTCCGGGATTGAGTTGTTTGCTGGTTTTGCTAATTTTGACGATCCAGCTCTCCAAACGGCAATTGACCAACGAAATGAATTCCCTCTGTTGACCCGTTTAACGAAGGAGAATGAATACTTAGGAGTATATCTTTCCGGCCACCCGGTTACTCAATATTACCAATTAGGACAGCAGCTCCATGCAACTAAAATTGCTGATTTATACCCGAATTCAGAAGCGACAATAATTGTCCTTACAAATCATGTTAAGACTATTTATACTAAACGTGAACATCGAGAAATGGCCTTTGTTAATGGAACAGATGAGACCGGAGCAATTGATATTACTGTCTTTCCTAAACAATATCAGCAGTTCAAAGAGCAACTAGAAACAAATAAGATTTTAATTGTCAGAGGTCGAGTAGAATATCGTGAGGGACGGGGTCTACAATTAGTTGCTAATCAATTGCAGGATGTTAAAAAAGGTCAACAGAAACGCCGCAAGCAACGATGGGTTTTACGAATCTTACCGTCATTGGACACTGAGATGGTGCATCGAGAGTTAAATAATATTTTTAATGAATACCATGGTTCAATTCCTGTCTTGTTGTTTTATCCAGCAACCGATAAGAAGATCCTGCTTGACCAAAAACGATGGTTAGAAAATTCTCAGAAAGCAAAAAAGGCGCTTGGCGCCGTTCTTGGCCAAGAAAACGTTGTCTTACAACAGCTTAATAGTAATCACTGAAAGCTATAAAATTAAATAACAGTTAGAAAAAATAACTAATTTTAGAATGATAGCGCTTTTTTAAAACCTTTTGCATAAAAAATAAAGACACGTTATTTGAAAAGTGCTATCATAACAGTGTGCAAATGAGGCATACAATTACAGATTGTGATTGATGCTATAGATGCAAAAGGAGAGATTCATTTATGAAGAAAACCAAGATTGTAAGTACACTTGGTCCTGCAAGTACTGATGTTGATACGATCGTTAAGTTGATCAATGCGGGAGCTAACATTTTCCGTTTCAACTTCTCACACGGTGACCACCCAGAACACTTGGGTCGGATCGAAAACGTACACAAGGCTGAAGAAATTACTGGCAAGCACGTTGGTCTTATGCTTGATACTAAGGGTGCCGAAATTCGGACTACTGTTCAAAAAGAAGGTAAGATCAACTTTGAAATTGGCGACAAGGTTCGCATTTCAATGGATCCTTCAATTGAAGGTACTCATGACAAGATTGCTGTTACCTACCCAGGCTTATACGATGATACTCATGTTGGTGGCCATGTTCTTTTTGATGATGGTTTAATTGACATGGTTATTGATGAAAAAGACGATGCAAACAAGGAACTTGTATGTCACGTCTTAAACCATGGTGTTCTTGGTTCTCGGAAGGGTGTTAACGCCCCTGGTGTATCAATCAACTTACCAGGTATTACTGAAAAGGACAGTAGCGATATTCGGTTTGGTTTGGAAAACAAGATCAACTACATTGCTGCATCTTTCGTTCGTAAGGCTCAAGATGTTCTTGACATTCGCGAATTACTTAAGGAAAAGAACATGGAAGATGTTCAAATTTTCCCTAAGATTGAATCTCAAGAAGGTATCGACAACTTTGAAGAAATCATTGCTGTTTCTGACGGTTTAATGGTACCTCGTGGTGACATGGGTGTTGAAATTCCTGCCCAAAATGTGCCAATTGTTCAAAAGCACATGATCAAGCGTTGTAACGAATTAGGTAAGCCAGTTATTACTGCTACCCAAATGCTTGACTCAATGCAAGAAAACCCACGTCCAACCCGTGCCGAAGTATCAGACGTTGCTAACGCCGTATTTGACGGTACTGATGCTACTATGCTTTCTGGTGAAAGTGCTAACGGTGACTACCCAGTTGAATCTGTTGCAATGATGAACGACATTGACATCAAGGCTGAAAACCACCTTTGGGAATTCGGTACTGAAAAGTTCGATTGGGACAAGTCTGACGTAACTGAAACTATCGGTTCTGCTGTTGCTAACGCAGCTAAAGACTTAGACATTCACACAATTGTTGCTTACACTGCTTCAGGCTACACTGCTAAGATGATTTCTAAGTACCGTCCTAATGCTGATATCGTTGCATTAACTCCAAACGAACGTGTAGAACGTGGACTTATGATCAACTGGGGTGTTCAACCATACGTTGTTGATGAAATGAAGAACACTGATACAATGTTCGACTTAGCTGCTAAGAAGGCTGTTGAACTTGGCTTTGCTAAGAAGGGCGACAAGATCATCATCGTTGCTGGTGTTCCTTTGGGTGTACCAGGTGCAACTAACATGATGCGTGTTAAGACTATCGACTAATATTTTATAATATTGTCTGCAAAAAGATCGGTCATTGGTAACCGGTCTTTTTTTATACCAATGATAATCATTGATCTTACTAGCAAAATAAGCCTTTACCGTGTAAAATCGATATAGAATAAAAAAGGATAAGTGATAAAAATGAATTCAGCATTAGGAAAAGTTGTTACAGCGGTAATGATTGATGAAAATGATACCGATTATTTTGTTCAACCAGATCGTAATGGGCAAACGTATCGATTACCGAAAAGCGAAAGTTCTCAAGAATTACATATTGGTGGACAGGTACGCGGTTTTGTTTATGAAAATGAGGACCACCAACTACAGATGACCTGTAAGCACATTCCAACGATCCAGGTTGACCATTACGATTATGGTACAGTAGTTAATGTTCGTCGTGATTTAGGGGTTTTTGTTGATATCGGTCTTCCCAATAAGGATATTGTCGTCTCTTTAGATGATTTACCAAGCTTGAAACACTTATGGCCACAACCAGGTGACCGTTTATTAATGTCCCTTCAAGTTGATGATAAGGACCGTCTATGGGGTAAATTAGCAGATGACCAAATCTATCAAACTATTTCAGCAGCTCCAGATAAACGCCTGCTCAACCATGATACTTATGCCACAGTTTACCGCCTTAAGATGAGTGGAACCTTTGTTATTACTGATGATTATCGTTTAGGATTCATCCATCCCAGTGAACGAGACCAAGAACCACGATTAGGTCAACGGGTTAAAGCGCGGGTTATTGGAATTTCGTCACATGGTAGTCTCAATCTCTCCCTTAAGCCTCGTGCCTACCAAGCTATTGGTGAAGATGCACAAATGATTTTGACAATGTTAGAACATGATATAAATCACCGCTTGCCATACACTGATAAGACGGACCCATCGATTATTCGCGATGTCTTTGGCATAAGCAAGGGGCAGTTTAAACGTGCTATTGGACATTTACTTAAAGAAAAATTAGTAAAACAAGAAAATGGCCAATTAATCCTAGTAAAAGAGAATCAAGATTAATGAATAACGAAGTGGCTGCGTTTTTAGCTTTTTTAAAAGATGAACGACAATTAAGCGATAATACCTTGATGAGTTATCAACGTGACTTAGAACAAACTGTGACTTATTTAGAAGATCGAGGGATTGTCGATTGGCAACAGGTGGACCACTATTTACTAATTGACCTTCTTAATAGTCTTCGTCAGCAGGGGAAAGCTAATTCAACAATTAACCGTGTGATTTCAAGTTTACGGCAATTTTATAAATACATGATCCGTCACCATAACCTAACCATTAATCCAATGGAAATGATTGATCACCAGTATACCTTTAACCAACCACCTGCACCGGTAATTTTAACTGAAAAAGAAATTGAACAACTGCTGGCAGTCCCGGATGTTTCAACCCCAATTGGCCTTCGTGATCGAGCGTTGTTAGAGATTATGGATGCAACGGGAATGAGGGTTAGTGAAGTAATTGCTTTGGATCTGACAGCACTTCATCTCGACGTTAAGCTTCTACAACTAACGGGAAAGAATGAACGTGAACGAATGATTCCCTTAAGTCAACCAGCAGTTAAGTGGCTTACCGACTACCTAGACCGCGGTCGACCACGTTTACTCAGAGATGAGCACGAAACGCGGGTGTTCTTAAATGCTCATGGTTATCCTTTGACGCGGCAAGGAATTTGGAAAAAAATGAAGGAATGGGTTAGTGAGGCTAAAATTAAAAAAGAAGTTACTCCTCAAACCATGCGCTATTCTTTTGCTGTTCATTTAATAGAAAATGGCGCCGACGTCCAATTAATCCAAGAAATCCTTGGTTATAACGCGATGAAGGCTCTCCAACCATATTTACAGGTTTCGCCGCAACAGTTATCTGCTAACTATATGAAATATCATCCGCGTGCATAGAAAGGAAAATACGATGTTAGTTCGTTATCGAAAAGATTACCAAAAAATCGCCCTAGGTTTATTGTCCTTAGTAAAAGACCTTCGAAAAGATAATCGCTTTATGGAGGAGATGGACTGGGCACTTGCTAATGATTGGCCAATCTTTTTGTGGAAAGACATGGATGATAGCCACTTTATTGGAATTGTGATTTTAGAAATAGGAGATTGTTACGTACTGATTCGCCGCTTATCATTTACGCCAAGCGAACGAACGGGGCATAATATTTTTTCCTTATTAGATGGCGTTCACGATCAGTATCCTCATAAACGCCTCATGGGAACCTTAGCAACCCAACCAATAATTAGCATGTGGGAGAGAAATAATGAATAAGCAAGTGCAACCACAAAATCTATTTCAACCAGTCATAAAAGTTCATGACTTTGAAGGGTCACTAGATTTATTACTTCATTTAATAAAGCAATCTGAAATGGATATTTATGATATTCAGATTTCGCAAATTACAAGCCAATACCTTGATTACCTTCACCAAATGCAAAGCCACCAATTAGAAGTCGCGGGTGAATATTTTGTAATGGCTGCGACTCTGATGGACATTAAAAGTCAGATGCTGTTACCTTCGCCGCCAGTATTGGATGATGAGCCAGAAGTAGAGGAGATTGATCCCCGGCAAGAATTAGTGGAACAGCTTTTGGAATATCAGCGTTATAAAAAAGCGGCAGATCGATTAAAAGATAAAGAAAATCTGCGTCAACAGGAGTATACTCGGCCAGCAATGCAGGTTCCTCGTGAAATGGTAAAATCTCATGTGGAGCCGGGCATCAAATTAACGGATTTGCAACAAGCTTTTGCAGCAGTTCTCCGCCGCCAACAATTAGCTACTCCATTAGTTGAAACTGTTGCAGCTGAAAAAGTAAGCATTGGGCAACAAATGAACCACGTGATTGAAATTGTTCATGATGGTCCGGTTAGATTTGAAGACTTGTTTAAAGATTTACATACTCGTGATGGCTTAGTTACAACTTTTTTAGCAATTCTTGAACTAGCAAAACATCAAGCAATTACTATTAACCAAGGTGGCTTGTTTGAACCAATAATTTTAGTGGAGGGACCTAAGAGTGACGAATACGAAACTAACCAACCAAGCGCAGATTGAAGGGTTACTTTTTATTAGTGGGGATGAAGGAATTACCCTAGGCGATTTAGCAAAAATTTCTGGTTTTATGAAACCGGCTGTTCTAGCAATATTACAAGAGCTAAAAAAGAAGTATGAAGATGATCCCACGTCTGCTTTTATCTTACTTGAAAGTGATCAGACCTATCGTTTAGCAACCAAGCCCCAGTTAGCAGAGGTCATTAAACATTACTTTGAAGTTCCATTAACGGTGCCATTAACTAAAGCATTACTAGAAGTATTGGCCATTGTTGCTTATCGGCAACCAATTACGCGGCTAGAAATTGATGATATTCGGGGAGTGCAAAGTTCAGGATCATTACAAAAATTAATGGTTCGTGGATTAGTTGACACCCATGAACGCTTGGATGCACCTGGCCGGCCATTTTTATATTCAACAACTCCGGCTTTCTTAAACTATTTCGGGTTAAGCGATTTGGATGAACTTCCACCGCTACCTGATCAAGATGAATTAGAAATGAGTAATTTTAATGGTGATATTTTCCTCGAAGCGTTACAAGCGCGAGAAGAACGAAAGGACGATAATTAATGGAACGATTACAAAAGGCAATGGCGGAAGCAGGAGTAGCTTCTCGTCGGGCATCAGAAAAACTTATCCTTCAAGGGAAAGTTGCAGTTAATGGCAAGATTGTGACTGAACTTGGGACTAAAGTTGGTGTTCATGATGAGATTGTAGTAAATGGGGTTCCAATCCATCATGAACAACACGTTTACTACTTGCTAAATAAACCGCGGGGTGTTATCTCAAGTGCTCATGATGATAAGGGGCGGCGAACAGTCGTTGACATTATTCATGATGCTGATATTGATGAACGCATTTATCCAGTTGGTCGATTAGACTATGACACAACCGGGATTCTTCTCCTAACAAATGATGGTACTTTGGCAAATAAACTGATGCATCCTAAATATGAAGTTGAAAAAACTTATGTTGCTAAGGTTGAAGGAATCGTCAAAAATGATGAGTTAAAACAATTACGTTTAGGGGTGATCATCGATGGCCGAAAGACAAAACCGGCTAAATCGAAGCTCCTGAATGTTGACCGTGCCAAGAAGACAAGTCTTGTTCAATTAACAATCCATGAAGGACGAAACCACCAAGTTAAGAATATGTTTAAGGCAGTAGGACATCCGGTGACTAAACTTCATCGTGAAACATATGGACCATTAAATTTGTATGGTCTTCAGCCGGGTGAATTCCGTGCATTAAAGCCTGAAGAAGTGCAGTTATTAAAGAAAAAGTAAAATTGAATTTGTGAAATAATCCGAAGGCGCATTGAGGGGGCAGAAGATACCTGGTTTTACGGGAAACTACGGAATAGTACGGAAATTGAGCCAAGTTATAAACGTTGACATGACAGTAAAAGCCTATTAGAATAGGACTTGTAAAAATATAAAACGTTTGTCTTCAAGGCGTGGTGAAATTCCCGACCGGCGGTGACAGCCCGCAACCCATTGTTAATGGTTGATCTGGTGTAATTCCAGAGCCGACAGTACAGTCTGGTATAAAGAAGATTTCTGTATTAAATAATCTTTAAATGGTTTATTTGCGTTGCTGACAAACAAATGTTAAGTCAGCAACGCTTTTTTAATACAGGATGCCAAATGGAGACAATCTCAAATGGAGGTTGTTATTAATGACAGTAACGCATCAACGTATTCAACGATTGGTAGGTATAGCATGTTTGGGTGCCTTAGCATTTATTTTAATGTTTTTTGAGTTTCCAGTTTTGCCGATGGCGCCCTACCTTAAACTGGACTTTTCTGATGTCCCTGTTTTGCTAGGGGGATATATCTATGGGCCAGTTGGTGGAATTATTATTGCTGCAATTAAATGTTTAATTCATGGAAGGATTCACGGCTTTTCTCCAGCTGAATTAATTGGAGTTACCAGCGACTTCATTTCATCCCTCGCTCTTCTGCTTCCGTTCTGCTGGGTATGGCGTCATCATAACTGGAGTAAGAAAAGACAAGCGATTACTGGAATTGTTTTGGGAACAGTAATATTGACTGTCTTAATGTCCCTGTTGAACTTGTGGATCCTTACGCCTTTATATATGGCGGTTTGGAACTGGAAGTCGACATTACCAGTATCCCAGTTAGTGGCGATTGGTGTGTTGCCTTTTAACATTATTAAGGGTTTGGTTGTTACAATTGTATATACAATTATTGCGGGTCGGTTACGTTCATGGCTAGATCAGCATAGAATGATCTAAAAAGATAAATTAAGAGGGTTGAGATTTTTCTTGGCCTTTTATTTTTTATGGTAGAATTTTTAAATAAATTACGTATATAAATATATAGGGGGTGAAATCCGTGAATAAATTATTGCGCTTTTTTAGCTATCATCAGCCACGGCGAATTCGTGTAATTGAAAACACTCTGCGAAGCCGGCGAACAGTCGCAACCCTCTTTTGGGCGCGACAATATGGAATCTTAGAATGGTTAGGGGCAGATCGAACACTGAATCGGCAAGAATATGATCAGCTTATTAATCAACTTGTTGCTGATAAACTATTAGCGATTGATGATCAATCCCAAGCAATTCTTACAGAAGAGGGCGCGAAAGTTTTAAAAAACGAAGAAGAGAGTTTCTACATCCCATCGTTTTACGACTGGTACTGGTTAACCAATACGCAACGAATAATCCAACGACTTTTTTTAGCTATTCAAGTTGTATCAGAATTCTCTTATCATCAAAGAAAGTATGTTCCATTGGCGATTTCATATGGTGAAATGGTTGCGGTGAAGCAGTGGTTTCGACAAAATTATCATCACGATCTGGTTAAGACTCTCTATACTGATCTCCATCGGTTTGGCAGCGCGTTGGAAAGTGAAGATCCACGAATGACAACAGACCTTTTTAATGTCATGATTGGTTATCAGCGATCAGGATGGACAATTAATCAAGCAGCTCAAGAATTGAAAATAAAAATCGACGATATCCAGTACTTACGTCATGACGAGATGTTAGCGGTTAGCGCTTATGCTCGTAATTTTCCTGGTCCACTGCAACAATTGCTCCTTCCGCTGATCAATGAGAGTCCACTAAACCGGAGTGCCCAAGTAACGTTTGACTTATATACCCAGGGAGAGCCAATTGAACTGATTGCTCAAGAGCGACGGTTGAAAGAAAATACAATTAGGGAGCATCTCTTGGAAGCGGCAATCCTTATTCCTGACAAGCTAGATTGGGATATCCTTTTGCCAGAAAGTAAGCGTGACGAACTTAGTCGATTCTATAAGGGCGAACCGACCGCATGGAAATTTGACGAGCAAATTGCCAGTTTTTATGAATACCGCCTATATCAAATATTTCAAGGAATAACAAATGAAAAATAAGCAAGAAATTCTAGATGTTTTACAAAATTATTTTGGCTTTGATGATTTTCGTCCAGGCCAAGAAGAGACAATTAACGCCTTACTGGAAGGAAAAGACACTTTATCGATTCTTCCCACTGGTGCCGGGAAATCCCTTTTATATCAATTGCCAGCTTATTTATTGTCAGGAACGATCCTCATTGTTTCACCGTTAATTTCACTAATGCAGGATCAAGTTGACCGTCTTCATCGGCAGGGAGAAAAACGAGTCATTATGTTAAGCGGCCAGCTTGTCGGAAAAGAGCGAGCAAGTGTTCTCCGCAATTTGAAATCATTTAAATTTATATTTACTTCTCCAGAAATGCTTGATAACCAGCAAGTTTTAACTGCACTTAAGAAAAATAAGATTGCGTTAATGGTTATTGATGAGGCCCATTGTATCTCACAGTGGGGTCCTGATTTTCGTCCTGAATATTTATTGCTAAAGGAAGTTCGGCAGCAATTAGGATCGCCGACAACATTGCTGTTGACGGCAACTGCTACCCCTCGTATTCGACAGGATATTTTGAAAAAAATGGGGATGGCGACTGCTTATCAGGTAATTAAATCTGTTGACCGTCCTAACATTTTTTTAGCTGTTAAGTCCATCGCTACTCAAAAGGAAAAGGATGGTGAACTTCTGAAACTAGTTCAAAAATTCACTGGTCCCGGGATTATTTACTTCGCAAGTCGCAAGCTGGCTTCTCAGATGGCAGAATGGCTTGAAAACCAAACTGATTTAAATGTGGCAGCTTATCATGCTGGCGTTGCTCCAATTGAACGATTTCGAATTCAAAATCAATTTATGAATAATGAATTACAGGTGATATGTGCAACGAGTGCCTTTGGGATGGGAATTGATAAAAATGATATTCGTTACGTTATTCATTATCATTTGCCAAGTAATTTAGAGAATTATTTACAGGAAATCGGTCGGGCTGGTCGTGATGGTAAGCAGAGTTTGGCAGTTCTTCTATATGCAAATGGGGATGAAATGATTCAACGGCAATTAACAAGCGTGGATGTCCCACCAGTTACAGTCCTAGAGCAGATTAAGAATGGTGAGTTATCAGCAAGTGTTTTGGGGGAGCAAGCATCTTTATTTGAGTTTTATCTTGAACATTCTTTTACACCGCAGCAAATAATTACGATGTTCGAACGACGTAAAATTCAAACAGAAAAAGAATTGCAAGAAATGGTTGCTTATATCAAAGAGAATGGTTGTAAACGAGAATATCTTTTAACATACTTTGGTGAGCAATTTGATGGTTCAAATGAATTTTGTTGTGATTATGAGCTTTCAGATTGGGCAACTAAACTGATTTTGCCGGTAAGTCAGCCGCTTTCTGAAAATAATAAAGTAGGATGGGAAGACCGCTTAAAAGCCTTATTAAATATTACCGAAAGTTAAAGTTTCATGTTGTTGCTAGACAATCATCAAAAGTTTGCGATACAATCAGAATGTTAATTCTCAAAATAAGGAGGCATGATTACTTTGAGTGAGGAACGGAAAGAGAGCCGACGAGCTA
The DNA here is from genome assembly GCF_000016825.1 of Limosilactobacillus reuteri subsp. reuteri. Taxonomy (NCBI): domain Bacteria; kingdom Bacillati; phylum Bacillota; class Bacilli; order Lactobacillales; family Lactobacillaceae; genus Limosilactobacillus; species Limosilactobacillus reuteri. Next base: position 833,862 of record NC_009513.1, read on the forward strand.
ATGATGAATTATGGGATAAAAAGTTTACAGATAACGAAGACCTTGATAGTGATGGCCATTTATCACGAACAGAACACCGTAAGCAACGATCGCATAATTCAATGATTACTACGATCTTAATCGTGTTAATTATCGTTCTCGCCGCTACACCACTTATTTATTGGATTAATAATAAACAGTCCTTTAATCATCCGGTGAGAACAGAACAAGTAGCCGCTAGTTCTGAAAATAGTAAAAAAAAAGAATCTCACAGTTCGAGTACCTCTAGTGAGCATTCAAAGAAAGAATCTAGTGTAAGCAGTAGCGAATCCTCTTCTTCAAGTATTGAAGAATCAAGTTCGACGCAAACCAGCCAAAGTTACAGTGCTCCGCAAAGCAGTAGTAGCTATTATCGATATAGTAGTAGTTATCGTTACGGTAATGGGTATCAAAACCGGACTACTCCTAATCGCTACAGTAGTTATCAGCAGCGTTATAACAATAACCAAACCTATAATCGCTACAATAATAATGCAGAAAATACAAACCGTTATCGTTAAAAATAGAGTATTAGCAGCAATTTTCTGATAAAGTAGTGTATTGGATTGAAAATAGAGGAGTGAATAACTAATAATGTGTAAAGGATTGCAAGTAGCAATTGATGGTCCGGCCTCAGCAGGAAAGAGTACGGTCGCTAAATTAGTAGCAAAAAAGTTTAATTATGTCTATTGTGATACTGGCGCAATGTATCGAGCTGTTACATTAGCAGTATTAAATCAGGGCATTGATCCAAAAGATGATAAAAAGGTTGCTGAAATTGCTCGGCAAATAAAAATTGACTTTGAACCTGGTGAAATTGAACAAAGAGTTTTCTTGGATGGCAAAGAGGTGACTCATGATATCCGGTTGCCGAAAGTAGCGGCAAATGTATCTGCTGTAGCGGCAGTTCCAGCTGTTCGTGAAGAGATGACTAAGCAACAGCGGCAAATTGCTGAAAATGGTGGAATTGTGATGGATGGACGGGATATTGGTACAACTGTTTTACCACAAGCACCTGTAAAGATATTCATGGTAGCGAGTGCCTATGAACGGGCACGACGGCGATATGCTGAAAACCAGGCAAAAGGGATTAATACAACGTCGCTTGAAGAATTACAAAAAGCAATTGAATTAAGAGATAAAAAAGACTCAACGCGAAAAGTTTCACCTCTTACACAAGCACCCGATGCAATCAAATTGGATACAACAAATATGACAATTGATGAAGTTGTGAGTGAAATCAGTAAAATAATTAAAAAAACACAAGATGAATTAGCCTAAATACTGGAAATGTGAAACAAATTTTAGTAAAATATCTTTTAGAGTTGATTGTTGCAAGGAGGATTTTTTTTAATGGCTGAAAACAACGAAAATAAAAACGATATGTTAGAAGCGCTTGATAGCATTGAACAAGTTAAGGTGGGCGATGTTGTCAAGGGTGAAGTTTTGGCAATCGATGACGATCGTCAAGCTATCGTTGGTATTAAAGATGCAGGGGTTGAAGGTGTCGTCCCTGCTAAGGAATTATCAACCAAGCCAGTTGAAGACATCAATGATGCTGTAAAAGTAGGTGACGAATTAGATTTAGTTGTCATTTCTAAGATCGGTAACGATAAGGAAAATGGTAGCTACCTTCTTTCTCACCGTCGTCTTGAAGCCCGTAAGGTATGGGATGACATTCAAAAGAAATTTGATGAAGGTGAACACATTACCGCCAAAGTCACTCAAGCTGTTAAGGGTGGATTAGTCGTTGATGCTGGAGTTCGTGGCTTCGTCCCTGCTTCAATGATTACTGATCACTATGTTGAAGACCTTAATCAATTTAAGGGTCAAGAACTTGAATTTAAGATTGTTGAAATCGAACCAAGCGAAAACCGTTTGATTCTTTCACACAAGGAAATTATTCAAGCTCAACACGAAAAGGCTGCTGAAAAGGTATTTGCTGAATTACAACCAGGTGATGTTGTTGAAGGTAAAGTTGCACGGATGACTAACTTCGGTGCATTTATTGACCTTGGCGGCGTTGATGGATTAGTTCACGTTTCTGAAATTTCATACGATCACGTTGACAAGCCTTCTGATGTATTGACTGCTGGTCAAGATGTTAAGGTTAAGGTATTAAGCGTTGACCCTGAACGGGAACGGATTTCATTATCCATTAAGCAAACTTTACCAGGACCATGGGATGATATTGAAGAAAAGGCTCCAGTTGACAGCGTATTAACTGGTACTGTTAAGCGTTTGACTAGCTTTGGTGCTTTCGTTGAAGTATTCCCTGGTGTTGAAGGTTTAGTTCACATTTCACAAATCTCACACAAGCACATTGCTACACCTGCAGATGTTCTTAAGCCAGGCCAAGAAGTACAAGTTAAGGTAATCAATGTTGATCCTGAACACCAACGTCTTGGCTTATCAATGAAGGCTCTTGAAGAACGTCCAAAGGAAGACGAAAACAACAATAACAACGGTGAAAACTACCGTGGTCGTCGTCGTTCACGTCGTAACAATAACAACCGGAGCTTCATGAATAACGCTCCAGAAGAAGAAAGTGGCTTCTCAATGGGTGACTTAATTGGTGACAAGCTTAAGGACCTACGGAACTAGTTTCTTAAATTAATTATCTTTTAAGGGGAGGCTGGGAATTAACTCAGTCTCTTTACTTTTTTAAAGGTATTTATACAGTAGCGCGGTAGCTGGCTGGATTCCGAACGTTGATAAATCAACGTCCGGAACGCCTAGCCATCCTCGCGGGGGTGGGAAGACGAAGTCGCAAGCGACTTCTTTCCCACTCCCTCTTTAATCATTTAAAATAAAATGAAAGAAGGTGGAAAGATTGGCAAATCCAATCGTAGCAGTTGTTGGTCGTCCAAACGTTGGAAAATCAACATTATTCAATCGTATTGCAGGAGAACGGATTTCAATTGTTGAAGATACTCCTGGAGTTACTCGAGACCGTATTTATGCTCATGCTGAATGGTTAGGAAAACATTTTAGCATGATTGATACTGGTGGGATTGAAATATCAGATCAACCATTATTGACACAGATTCGTCAACAAGCAGAAATTGCTATTGATGAAGCAGATGTAATAATCTTCGTTGCTGATGTAGAAAACGGTGTAACTGATGCTGATGAGCAAGTAGCACGAATTTTATATCGCTCCAATAAACCAGTGGTCTTAGCTGTTAATAAAGTCGATAATCCAGAACGCCGTAGCGATATTTATGATTATTATTCCCTTGGTTTAGGGGAGCCATATGCTGTTTCAAGTGTTCATGGCATTGGAATGGGTGACCTTTTGGATGCTGTTATTAAAGAGTTTCCTGATAACGCCGCTAATGATGAAGACGACTCCATCCACTTTAGCTTTATCGGTCGTCCTAATGTCGGAAAATCATCACTAGTTAACGCAATTTTAGGTGAGAACCGGGTAATTGTATCTAACGTTGCTGGAACTACCCGTGATGCCATTAATACTCAATTTGAAACAGCAGATGGACAAAAATTTACAATGGTTGATACTGCTGGAATCCGCAAAAAAGGAAAAATTTATGAGAACACTGAGCGTTATTCATTAATGCGTTCCATGCGGGCAATTGATGATAGTGATGTTGTACTTGTTGTCCTAAATGCAGAAGAAGGTATTCGCGAATTAGATAAGCATATTGCTGGATATGCCCACGAAGCAGGGTGTGGGGTTATTATCGTCGTTAATAAGTGGGATACATTAAAAGAAAAAGATCACCGAACGATGACAGACTTCACTAATTTGATTCGACAAGAATTCCAGTACCTTAGTTATGCACCAATTATTTTCGTTTCGGCGAAGACAAAGCAACGGTTAAATCAATTACCGGGATTAATCGAAGAAGTATATCAACACCACCGTCAACGGATCCAATCGGCAGTCTTAAATGATGTTTTGATGGATGCAATTGCTGCCAATCCGACTCCAACACAAAATGGTCGGCGTTTGCGAGTATACTATGGGACACAGGTTGCAACCGAACCACCAACATTTGTTATCTTTGTTAATGATCCAGAGTTAATGCACTTCTCCTATGAGCGTTATTTGGAAAATCAAATTCGGAAGGCCTTTGACTTTTCTGGTACACCGATCCATTTAATCAAGCGTCAACGGCAGTAAAAGTTAAAGAATTCATTGTAAAATGAAAAAACATTAAAAATGCGGCTAGAAGTTGAGAAAACCGCTTGTCAGCAGGCTTTCACTATGCTAATCTTAACAATGAAATGATACGAACTTCTCGTAGTTATTTCGTTAATTTTGGACCACTCAAAATTAACATTCACAGACGTGAGTTTAACACTCTCGTTATTTGTGGGAGGTGAAACAACATGGCAAACAAAGCAGAATTAGTAAGCAATGTTGCTACTGCAACTGGCTTAACCAAGAAGGATGCTACTGCAGCTGTAGATGCTGTTTTCAGTTCAATTCAAGCATCTTTAGCTAAGGGTGAAAAGGTTCAATTGATCGGCTTCGGTAACTTCGAAGTACGTCAACGTGCTGCACGTAAGGGCCGCAACCCACAAACTGGAGAAGAAATCAACATTCCTGCAAGCAAGGTACCAGCATTCAAGCCTGGTAAAGCTTTAAAGGACGCTGTTAAGTAATTAACAGTTAAATGTTAAAAAGAGACTAGGAAAGAATTTATCCTTCCCAGTCTTTTTTCTTTTTAAAGACTTGTTCAATGCTTAAAATCATCGATTGTGATATATTTAAAAGTGATAGTAAAAGGAGGGCATAATATGACCTACTCAGAACAAATGCTTGATCAATTAGAAGCAGGAAAGTTAAAAGAAGCCCAAAACTCATTTAAACTCGCACTAATTAATGATGATGATGATATGTTATTTAGCCTTGCAGAAGAATTATATGCATTAGGCTTTCTTCAACAGGCACGAACGATTTACTTAAAATTATTAGATCGTTATCCAGATGAAGACGAATTAAAGACTAATTTAGCGACGATTGCAATTGATGAAGGACATAATGACGAAGCTTTATCATACTTAGCCCAGATTAAACCAGACTCGCCAGCTTATGTTCAATCATTACTGGTTGCTGCGGATTTATATCAGACTGAAGAAGAATTTGAAGTGACGGAGGAAAAGTTAAAAGAAGCTTACGCCTTGGCTCCCGATGAACCAGCTGTTGAATTTGCGCTCGGTGAATTTTACTTTATGGTTGGCCAATATTCTGAAGCAATCCAATATTACTTTCAACTAATTAAAAATGGATATACTGACTTTGCGAAAGTTGATATTGCGGGACGTCTAGGGATTTGTTACGCTCAGAGCGGTCAGTTTAAGAAGGCTTTAGGGTACTTCAATCAGGTTAAACCGGAATACCAGACTAGTGATATTCGTTTCCAAAAGGGATTGACCCAACTTCAATTAGGAGATACTGAAAAGGCAATAAAGACTTTAGAGGATCTTATCAACGATGATAACCAATATGCATCCGCTTATCCTGAACTAGCAAAGGCGTATGAAAAGGAAAATAAGTATCAGCAAGCATTACGGGTTGTCCAAGAAGGGCTCAGTGTTGATCAATACAATGAATACCTTTATTCATTAGCAGCTGAAATTACCAGCCACCTTGGCGATCAAAAGTTAATGAAGAAATACTTGGTAAAGGCGCATGAACTTGCTCCAGAGAATATGACGATTACTTTGCAATATAGTAATTTCTTGCTTCACCAACACGATGATGAGGCAAATATTAAACTCCTGAGTCCATTGGTAAAAGAAGATGAAACAGATCCACAATTATATTGGAATCTAACGCGGTCATATCAACGAACTGATCAGCTTGAATTAGCCGGAAAATATTATGAAGCTGCTTTGCCGGCATACAGTGAAAATCCAACATTCTTAAAAGAATTAATTAATTACTACCGCGAAACTGGTGAAACTGATAAGTTAATGGATGAATTGGAACACTATCTTCGGTTAGTCCCAACAGACACTGAAATGCAAGATCTTTATGACCAATATGAAGATTACAAATAATTTTTAATTTAAATGAGACAGGAAACGTTAACGATTTTAACCGTTCTTTACGCTTCCTGTCTCTTTTTAGTAGTAACTTAATTTGTTATAATCAACTTTGATTATCAAAATGAGGACATGATTAAATGAAAATAAAACAATTACCAGCTATATTTGAACCAGCACGACCTGTCTTACAAAAAATAGAGGAGGCTGGCTACGAAGCATATTTTGTTGGCGGTTGTGTCCGTGACACTATCTTGCATGATGAGATTCATGATATAGATATAGCGACGAGTGCTTACCCTAGTGAAATAAAGGCGATTTTTAACCATACTGTTGATACCGGAATTGAACATGGTACAGTTATGATTCTCGACCATGGAACGGGATATGAAACAACTACTTTTAGAACCGAGTCAGGTTACCAAGACTACCGCCGTCCTGATAAAGTAACTTTTGTTCGTTCATTAAGTGAAGATCTCCAGCGTCGAGACTTCACAATCAACGCCCTCGCCTTACGTGAAGATGGGGAAGTTATTGATCTATTTGACGGACTAGAAGACCTGCAAAAACATCTTATTAAAGCGGTTGGCAACCCTAATGAACGTTTTCATGAAGATGCTTTACGGATGATGCGGGCCGTGCGTTTTGCAAGTAAGCTTGATTTTGTCATTGATACTGCAACGTTAAAAGGAATCAAAGAAAATGCACCATTATTAGAAAAAATTGCAGTTGAACGAATCCGGGTTGAGTTAGAAAAACTATTGTTGGGTCAAAATCCAGTAGCGGGCTTAAAAGATTTTATTGCGACTGGATTGTATCAATATTGTCCAGGGTTGGAAAATGCTCAAGCTGCTTTATCGGCTTTATTAATCCTTAACCAATGGCATTTGGAAAATGAGGCTCAATTATGGTCAGTTTTAGGCTTACAACTCCAGCTTGATCAAAAAGAAATTGGTAAATTCTTAAAGAAGTGGAAGACAGCAAATGATTTAATTGCACAGGTCAAAAAAGTAGTTCCAGCAGTCCAAGCAATTCGTCAACGTGCGCTTACACCAACACTAATGTTTAATACCGGTGAAACAGCCCTCCATGATGCTAACCAAGTAGCTAAGTTATATGGATGGGCAATTGATGATGAAGAATTGCAAAAAGCTTATCAAAAGTTACCAATTAAAAACGCTAAAGAATTAGCAATTGATGGTCGAGTATTAATTACCAAAGCGGGGGTAAAACCAGGACCATTGATGGGGAAGATTCTTCAGCAATTAACGCTGGCAGTGGTAAATGGTGAGATAGCTAACAATGCAACAGTCTTATTAGAAAAAGTAGAAGAGATAACGAAAGAGGGATAATATGCAAACAATGCGTGCAGAGGGTCTAACCAGCACATACGGTGAGAAGACCTTATTTGATGATATTTCGTTTATTATCAATGAAAATGATCGAATTGGACTGATTGGTGTTAATGGAAGTGGAAAAACCAGTCTTCTTAACGTAATTAGTGGGGAAGTAAATCCAGAAGGCGGCGGGCAGATCACTAAGCCTAATGATTACACGATCGGTTATTTAAAACAGCAGCCTGAACTTGATGAAAATAAAACAATCATGGAAGCTGTTTTTGAAGGTAAACAACCAGTCTTTGAAACAATTCGTCAATATGAGCTGGCTCTTGAACGTTTTACAAAGCATCCAGAAGATCCACAAGCAATCGACCGTTACACAAAAATGCAGGCACGGATGGACCAAGAAGATGCATGGGAGGCAGATAGTCGGGTGAAGACGATTCTGACCCAGTTAAAGATAAAAGATGTAAGTCAAAAGATTGCTCAACTTTCTGGAGGACAAAAGAAACGGGTTGGGTTAGCGCAAGTCTTAATTCAACAGCCAGACCTCTTATTGCTCGATGAACCGACTAACCACTTAGACCTTGATTCGGTAGTTTGGCTCCAGGATTTCCTTCGCAGTTATAAGGGTGCTGTCCTCGTTGTTACCCATGATCGGTACTTCCTTGATCAAATTACAAATCATATCTGGGAGCTATCTTTTGGTAAACTTTATCACTACGAGGGAAATTATCAGGACTTTGTAGCAAAAAAGGCGGAACGAGTAGAGTTAGCTAAAGATACTGAGAAAAAGAATCAACAGCTGTATAAAAAAGAATTAGCCTGGATGCGGACAGGTGCAAAAGCCCGTTCTACAAAACAAAAGGGACGGATCAATCGGTTCCACGAATTAGAAGGAAAAATCGGTAATCTTAAAACCGATGAAGATATTGCTATCAATCTTGGATCACAACGTCTAGGGAAAGATGTTATTCAATTTAAGGATGCTAACTTAAAATTTGATAATCACCAAATCCTCCATGACTTCAATTGGCTTGTTCAGGCAGGCGATCGAATTGGAATTACTGGTGAAAACGGAGCGGGTAAGACGAGTTTATTAAATGTGATTGCCCAACGTGTTCCCCTAGATAGTGGTGTCCTTAAGATTGGGGAAACCGTTAAGTTAGGGTATTATACCCAGCAAACAGAAGGAATTGACAATGATAAGCGGATGATTAGTTTCTTGTCTGAAATTGCTGATAATGTTACTGATAAAGATGGCAATAAGCTCAGCGTTACCCAATTATTAGAACGCTTCTTATTCCCTCGTTTTATGCATGGTACTTTGATCCGAAAACTTTCTGGGGGTGAAAAGCGGCGATTATACCTCTTAAAGATCTTAATGCAGCAGCCCAATGTCTTATTACTAGATGAGCCAACTAACGACCTTGATATTGGAACATTGACAGTTCTTGAAGATTACCTAGATAATTTTGCGGGAACTGTAATTACGGTTTCTCATGATCGCTATTTCTTAGATAAAGTGGCTGACAACTTGCTAGTCTTCAACGGGAATGGAGATATTGAGCGTTATACGGGACGCTTTACTGATTATCTAACTGCTAAAAAGGAAGAGGCAGATAAGGATAAAGGGCTTAAAAATGATCAAAAAGCCCTTGCCAAAAAGCAGGTAAATAAGCAAGAACCAGCTAAGAAAGAAAAAACAAAACTTACTTATGCTGAACAACTTGAGTGGGATCATATTGATGAAGAATTAGATGCCCTTGATCAACAGCATCAGCAATTAGAAAATGAAATGGCTGAAGCAGCAAGCGATTATACGAAAATTGCTAAGTTACAGAAGCAGCTAAATGAAATACAAGAAAAAATTGATGAAAAGACAGCTCGTTGGGAGTATTTAAGCACATACGTTGACGAGTAAAGGAAGGGACAAATAAGGATGGCAACAAATGTAAATGAAGAGCAATACTTAGACTTAATCCGTTATGTTTTGGCGAATGGACATCAAAAGGGTGATCGGACAGGAACAGGTACTAAATCTGTTTTCGGATATCAGATGCGATTTGACCTAAGCAAAGGTTTTCCTATTTTAACGACTAAGAAAGTCCCATTTGGCTTGATTAAGAGTGAATTACTATGGTTTTTACGCGGTGATACCAACATTCGCTTCTTACTTCAACACAAGAATCATATTTGGGATGAATGGGCATTTAAGAAGTGGGTGGAAAGTGATGAATATCAAGGTCCAGATATGACGGACTTTGGTCACCGCTGGCTTAAAGATCCAGAGTTTAAGCAGGTCTATCTTCAAGAAAAGAAGGCTTTCTGTCAGCGAATTCTTGAAGATGATGATTTTGCCCAAAAATATGGCGACTTAGGACTTGTTTATGGAAGTCAGTGGCGAAAATGGAAGACGAGTCAAGGCGACACAATTGATCAAATTGCTAATGTTATCCAGCAGATTAAAACTACTCCGGATTCACGACGGATGATTGTTTCGGCTTGGAATCCAGAAGATGTTCCTTCTATGGCTCTCCCTCCATGTCACACCATGTTCCAATTTTATGTTAATGATGGAAAGCTTAGTTGTCAGCTCTATCAACGGAGTGCCGACATCTTTTTAGGGGTTCCATTCAATATCGCTAGTTATGCCTTATTGACGCATATGATTGCTCACCAATGCGGTTTAGAACCTGGCGAGTTTGTTCATACATTAGGGGATGCTCACATTTATCTGAACCATCTTGATCAAGTTAAAGAACAGCTGACAAGAACACCTCATGAAGCTCCTAAATTGATTTTACCTGCTGAACCAAAACCAATCGATCAATATGAAATGACTGATATTAAGTTAGAAGGCTATACTCATGAGCCGGCAATCAAGGCTCCCGTAGCAGTTTAAAAGGAGTGGTTCAAAATGAGTGAGCTGAATTTAATCTGGGCCGAAGATTTAAATGGCTGGATTGGCAAAGATAATACAATTCCATGGCATGTTTCTGCTGATATGAAGCATTTTAAGACAAAGACTACTGGTCACCCAATTATAATGGGGCGAAGAACTTTTGCCTCACTTGGCAATAAACCGTTGCCTAAGCGGGAAAATATTGTGCTTACCAGTAGGAACATAGATGCTGAAGGAGTGGAAGTCGTTCATTCTTTAGCTGCCCTTAAAGAATATCTTAAAGCAAATCCAAACGAATATTTTGTAATCGGTGGGGCAACGATCTATCAGCAATTACTTCCAATGGCGACAAAGCTAACACGAACGGTGATAAATAAGCAAATTGTTGGAGATACAAAAATGCCAACGATCGATTATGACCGTTGGCACTTAGTAAATCACAATAATTATGAAAAAGATGACCAGCTAATTTGTCGTTTTGAAGAATGGGAACTAAACGTATAAAAGAATTGAAAAATACATTAATATCGTGCCGATGAGGACAAAAATATGCCAAATCAAATGGGTATATGCCGTTGGACGACTGTAAAAGAGGGCCCCAAGAGTAAAGGAAAGTCCTCCTAGTAAAAGCAAGCCGAAGCCAACTGGACCAAGTGCACGCCAGAGAGGCATGAAGGCGACTAGACATAGCCAGCCCATAAGAATGTAAATAATGGTTGAATATTTACTTTTATGTTTTAACCAAATACATTTATACACGATTCCGATAACGGATAGGCCCCAAATCACTCCGAAAATTGTCCAACCTAACCAGCCGCGAATGCTAACTAAGCAATAGGGGGTATAAGTTGCGGCAATAAGCACAAAGATCATTGAATGGTCGAGAATTTGAAAAACCCGTTTGGCTCGTGTAAAGATCAAGGCATGAAATAAGGTTGACGAAAGGTAAAAAAGAATTAAAGCACTTCCGTAAATAGTAAAGGTAACAATTCGCATGGGACTACCAGTATGAACAGCTCTAATAATTAACAAGATCAAGCCAGCGATCGATAGTCCTGCCCCGATCCCATGAGTAACCGCATTACCTATTTCTATTAACAAAGTACGCCGATCTCTTGTCTCTTTTTGTGTATCCATCAAAAAACCCCTTTCCAAAGACCAATGAATTTTTAAAATATTTTTGTTATACTAAATAAATAGTAATTGATCCTACAAAATTAGATAAAATTTAGTATAATAGTACTTGAAATAAAATATCTAGTTCTCAATACTAGATAATTATAGCACAAATTGTTCAGGAAGAGTGGTAAGTTTCATGGCAAAGATAAAAATTGTTTGTGACTCATCAGCAGGATTAACTGATGAAGAAATTAAAAAATATGACATTACAATTATACCATTAAGTGTAATGATCGATGGGACGGTATACGTTGAGCGTGAAACAATTACAAACGAACAGTTCCCTGAAATGATGAAGAATGCTAAGTCACTACCAAAGACTTCCCAACCACCAATTGGAAAGTTTGTCGATGCGTTTGATAAGCTAGGCGAAGATGGTAGCGAAGTATTATGCGTTACAATGATGGAATCAATTAGTGGGACCGTCCACGCGGCTGAACAAGCGGCTGGAATGACGAAGACAAAAGTTACAGTCTACGATTCTCAAACGACTGATCGGGCAATGGCTTTTCAAATCATTGAAGCGGCAAAGGTAATTGAAAATGGTGGCTCAGTTCAAGAGGCTATTGAACGAATGAAGTATATATTTGATCATTCAAAAGTTTATTTGGCAATTGATAACTTAGATAATTTAGTTGCTGGGGGCCGAATTAGTAAGTTTGCTGGTGCTTTGTCTAACTTACTAAATATCAAAGTGATGCTTCAAATTGCTGATGGACAAATCCATATTATTATGAAGGGACGAGGAAAGAAAGCTCTTCATAAGGAATGGGATCGAATCTTGAATGAAATGAAGAATGGGCCAAAAGTTATGGGTGCCGGAATCTCCCATGTTGAAGGGAATAGTGAGGTTAATCGTCTTCTAACAAAGATCAAGGCATTTGAGCCTAACTTAGACATCGTTGTTCGAGAGACAGTGCCAATTATTGCAACCCACACTGGAATGGGTGCTTGTTGTTTGCTATACTATACGGAATAATCTTTGATAAAAATAAGTGGAGGCTGAGAAAAATGAAAATTTTTCCCAGCCTCTATCTTCTTAAAATTTTAAAATAAAGGACTATAGAATAGATGAAAAAGTGGACTAAATGGCTATTATTATCGCTTTTGGCTATTATGATTATTGGTGGAGGATGGTATACTGTTAACCACTTTACAAATTTAACTAGTAATAGTTCAAAAGTTGTTAAACCAAAATATGTTGAAAAGAAAAATGTAAAGCTTGTTGCACTAGGTGATTCCCTTACTCACGGTCAAGGGGATGAAACTAATAATGGTGGGTACGTTGGCGTAATTAAGGGAAAAATCGAACATCGTTACCACCAAACTAAGGTGACAACAGTCAATTACGGGGTAACAGGGGACCGATCCGACCAGATTCTTGACCGGTTAAATCAGCAATCTCAATTACGTAGTGACTTACGGAGCGCGGATGTGATTACGATGACTGTTGGTGGAAATGATCTAATGCAAATCCTGGAAAAAAACGTAATGGGCTCTGAACGGCAAGTTACCAGTAGTGTTGAAAGTGGCGAAAAGACTTATCAACAAAAATTAATTAAGCTATTTGATGCAGTTCGAAAGGAAAATCCTAAGGCTCCTATTTTTGTAATGAGTATTTATAATCCTTTCTATACCTATTTCCCAGATGTAACAATTATTAACAAGTCAATTAATCAATGGAACCAAACTACGCAAGATACAATGAATAATTATAAGTCAATGTATTTTGTGAACATTAATAAGTTGATGTCATATGGTCAGTATCAGACTAAGAGTCAGCAACAACAGCTGATCAAGGAAGAAGAGAAGGCTAACCAAGGGCAGGTCAGTCAAAAGCGGGTCATTGAAATTATGAATCATAAGGATAAGAACCTTAATAAATATATTTCAACAGAAGATAATTTCCATCCTAATCATACGGGATACGTCGAAATTGCTGACCAATTATTTAAGGTAATGCAAAAACATGATAGCTGGGAATTCACACGGAGGTAAAAATGAAAAATTCTGAAGAAAAAAAGATTAATTGGTGGAAGTGGGCCTTTTTTTGCTTAGTAGCCTTGATTGTAATTAGCTGTGGGGTTGTATTGAACAAGGCGACTGCACCGACCCCTGCTACTACAACTAGCAAAGCAGTAAAGCCAAGCGATTCATCAGTAACGGTTGAATTGAATAAAAAACAGGTGAATGCTTTAGCTGCTAATTACCTGAATCAGTTTTTAAAAGGGCAAAAGATCCGTTATGATTTTATTGTTGGCGATCAGTATGCTACCCTGACAGGGAATACTAAGTTTCTAGGGGCTAAAGTGCGATTTGCCATTAACTTTATTCCTGAACGGTTAAGTAACGGAAATGTCTTGTTGCGGGCTAAGGGACTTTCAGTTGGACGGTTAAATATCCCAATCAAATTTGTGATGGGTTATATTGCAAAGAATTATAATATTCCTAAATGGGTAACAATTAATCCACAAAAGAAGACAGTTTTATTAGACCTTAACCGTTATAGCAAGCACCGTTCTCTTAAGTACTCAGCTCAGGAAATTAACATGCAAGAAGGACGGTTTAAGTTTTTAATCACGGTCCCAACAAGCAATGAATAAATATTGGAGGAAATCAAAATGAGAATGAGTTTTTATCAGTTTTTAATGACTCAACGAAACCCGAATAGTGCAGATGAAGTTCAACAGTTTGCAAACAACGCTTTTTTTGATACTACTTTTCCTAAGCATTCAGAGGATTTTGATGAAATTTCGCATTATTTAGAAGAAAATGCTGACTATTTGCCATCAATGACAATTTTTGATGAAGCTTGGCAACGGTATATTGATGCAATGAATTAGAAAAGAAGGGAGAAAGTCAAATGGCAACAATTCAATGGTTCCCAGGACACATGGCAAAAGCATTACGCCAAATTCGTGAACAAATGCCACTAGTAGATATTTTATTTGAGCTAGTAGATGCTCGTGTCCCTTATTCGTCACAAAATCCAGAAGTGGCACTAGCTGCAGGAGAAAAGCCCAAACTTTTAATTATGACAAAAACGGACCTAGCAGATCAAAAACGATTAAATGAATGGATTAAATACTTTGAGCAGCATAATCAACCAGTTCTTGCCCTCGATTCACGCCAAAATAACGTGGCAAAAGTTGTAACGGCTAAAAGTAAAGAGATATTAAAAGATAAATTGGCAGAAGAAAAAGCCAAGGGAATGAAAAAGAGGCCAATTCGGGCAATGTGTGTTGGTGTTCCCAATGTAGGAAAATCAACCCTTTTAAATCACCTGGTAAAAAAGAACGTTGCGGCTACTGGAAACCGTCCCGGAGTCACTACTGGACAGCAATGGTTGCGGTCATCAGCAGAATTGGAATTACTCGATACTCCTGGTGTCCTTTGGCATAAATTTGCTACTCCTAAGCAAGGGATAATGCTGGCTTTAACAGGAGCAATTAAAGATAGCTTATACGCAAAGGATGATGTAGCGTTGTTTGCCCTTGATTACTTGCGGCAGCACCAGTCAGAAGTGTTAAAGCAACGTTACCACTTAACTGATGCAGATCTGGATGAATCAGTTACCAATCCAGATTTACTATTAACGATTACTGCTAAAATGGGCTTTCGTGATGATTATGACCGGGCTAGTGAACGGTTGATTTTTGACTTGCGAAAAGGAAAATTAGGACCAATCACTTTGGAAGTACCCGCTGACCTAAATGAGGATGGACTAAATGAATAAGGAAACCATTAGTCAAATTAAGGCCCGTTTACAAACTATCACAGATACAACTGATCCTTACTTGCAAACTATTCATGATGATTCGCGAAAAGGTGTTCAAACGGCAATTCAGCAATTTGAGCGGCGGCTTGCACGGCAGAAGGAAGCTGAAGAGGCGTTCAATAACCGGTTCAAATACGAAAAGTACTATTGGGAAAATGGATGTCAGTATATTGCAGGGATGGATGAAGTAGGAAGAGGACCATTGGCTGGGCCAGTGGTTACTTGTGCAGTAATTTTAAATGCAGATTTTGACCTGATAGGGGTAACTGATTCTAAACAATTAACTAGGCATGAACGGGAAAATTTATATTTACGGATTGTTGATGAGGCGGTTGAAGTTAGCATCGCGGTGAATGATGCGCCAGTGATTGATCAAATGAATATTTATGCTGCTACCCAGGATGCAATGATTCGGGCAGTTAATCACCTTCACCATCGGCCAGATCATCTGATTGTTGATGCTGTCCCGTTAGCAATTGATATTCCCCAGACGACTTTGATCAAGGGGGATCAAAAGAGTATTAGCGTTGCTGCAGCCAGTATTGTCGCAAAAGAATACCGTGATCACCTAATGCGAGACTATGATTATGTTTATCCAGGGTATGGTTTTGCACAAAATATGGGTTATGGAACTAAAGAACATTTAGCCGGCTTAGAAAAAATGGGGGCAACTCCTATTCATCGGCGTTCTTTTAATCCCGTTCCAAAATATTTAAATTAAAAAATGCATTTTCAAAAAGCTTTCGTATATAAATATAAGGAGGCTTTTTTATGTTACAAGTAAACGATTTTCTATTACGGTTAAGTTTGTGTCGCGGAATTGGCTTAGTTTCAAAGTATCGCCTATGGGAATGTGCTCGACAGGCACGCTGCTTTAATAATATTGACTATTTGATTGACCATGCAAATGTTAGCTTACGAAGTGCATCGTCATTAAAAAATAATTGGGCCAGTCCAGAGCTTGATCAAGCAGTGGCCTTAAACAGTCAGGAACAATTTATTACGATTGCGGATCCGTTATACCCGATGACCCTGAAAGAAACGTACTGTCCGCCCTTGGTATTGTTTTATCGTGGTAATCTGAGCTTGCTCCATCAGCCTTCAATTGGTGTTGTTGGCACTAGGCAGATAACTAATTATGGACAGAGCGCTTTACGAGGATTGCTGCCACCAGTAATTAAGCGGCAGATAGTAGTAATCAGTGGTTTAGCTCAAGGAGTAGATGGTTTTAGCCATGAACTGGCGCTAAAACATGGTGGCCTTACTATCGGAGTGATTGGGACGGGTTTAGATCAAGCTTACCCACGAAATCACCAAGTCCTTCAAGATGAGGTTGCCAGACAAGGATTAGTAATTTCTGAGTATGGGCGGGGTGAACCACCTGTGGCTTATCACTTCCCAGAAAGAAACCGAATTATTGCAGGTTTAAGCGAAGTGATTTTGGTTGTCGAGGCAAAGAAAAGGAGTGGGAGTTTAATCACAGCTAATATCGGCTTAGATGAAAATCGGTCTGTATGTGCTATTCCTGGAAGGATTGACGCTCCCTTATCGGTAGGATGTAACAGTTTAATCGCAGCTGGCGCGAAACCAATTCTCAGCGCCCAAGATCTGCTAGATGAGTTTCGGCTGTATGATTCAAGACCTTGATTTCTGGTAAGAAGTTGATTAAAATATTTTGTTCAGTTAGAGATTATATTTGACAGATGGTAGTCAAATGGATTAATAATATTATTGAATGAAATATTAAAAATGTTAGGAGCCTACCAGAATGGCAACCAAAACAACCAAATCAACGGCGAAAAAGACAACTCGTCGCCGTTCAAAAACTAAAAAAAATCTGGTGATCGTGGAATCACCATCAAAGGCAAAAACAATCGGTAAATTTTTAGGCCGGTCCTATAAGGTTGTGGCTAGTTTAGGCCATATTCGGGACTTGCCAAAAAGCCGGATGGGGGTAGATATTGAAAATGATTACACCCCTGATTACATTTCAATTCGGGGAAAGGGTGATGTAATTAAGGAACTACGGAAGGACGCTAAAAATGCGAAAGCCGTATATCTTGCATCTGACCCGGACCGTGAAGGGGAAGCAATTGCCTGGCACGTTTCAAATATTTTAAAGCTTGACGATGATCAAAAGAACCGGGTTACCTTTAACGAAATTACTAAGGATGCTGTTAAAGAAGCTTTTAAGGAACCCCGAGAGATTAATATGGATCTCGTAGATGCCCAACAGGCACGACGGGTATTGGATCGATTAGTTGGATATTCAATTAGCCCAATTTTATGGAAGAAAGTCAAAAAAGGCTTAAGTGCTGGTCGTGTTCAATCAGTTGCCCTTTATCTGATTATTCAACGTGAAAATGAAATTAAAAACTTCAAACCAGAGGAATACTGGACAATTGATGCTGATTTCAAGAAGGGCAAAGAAGAATTCAAGGCTAGTTTTTACGGTGAAAATGGTAAGAAGGTTTCCTTGAAGAATAATGATGACGTTCAGGCAATTCTTTCTAAAATCGATAAAAAGAAAGATTTCGATGTTACTAAGGTGACTAAAAAAGAACGTCGGCGGCAACCACAGCCACCATATACGACCTCGACCATGCAACAGGATGCTAACCGTCGTTTGAACTTCCGAACACGAAAGACAATGATGGCAGCACAAATGTTATATGAAGGGATCGACATTAAAGAAGGAGCACCGGTTGGGTTAATTACCTATATGCGGACGGACTCGACTCGAGTGGCGTCAATTGCTAAGCATGAAGCATCTAACTATATTCATGAAAACTATGGCGCGGAATATGCGGCAATAAAACCGGTTAAGGGTAAATTACCTGAGGGGGCACAAGATGCTCACGAAGCTATTCGGCCAACTTCAGTCTATCGGACACCAGCTAAAATGAAGCAATATTTAACCTCCGACCAGTATAAACTTTATAATTTGATTTGGTCGCGGTTTGTGGCTAGTCAAATGACTGCGGAAGTAATTGATACGATGAGCGTTAACCTCCAGCAAAATGGGGTTGATTTCCGTGCAAATGGATCAAAAGTTAAGTTCCCTGGGTTTACGAAAGTATATAAGCGAGGAACTGAAAAAGATAACTTGTTGCCAGAATTAACTGAAGGTGACAAGGCAAAAATGATAAAGGACGATCCAGCTCAGCACTTTACCCAGCCACCTGCCCGTTATACAGAAGCGGCTCTTATTAAAACCTTGGAAGAAAATGGCGTCGGTCGGCCATCAACCTATGCGCCAACCCTTGATACGATCCAGCGACGTTATTATGTTCGCCTTGTATCACGCCACTTTGAGCCAACTGAACTGGGTGAAATTGTTAACCGAATTATCGAAAAACAATTCCCTGATATTGTCAATGTCCAATTTACTGCCGATATTGAAGGTAAACTTGATGAGATTGAAGAGGGCAAGCAGAACTGGATTAATGTTGTTGATAAATTCTATCAGCCATTCTCAAAAGAAGTTGATGCAGCTGAAGAAGAGGTCGATAAGATTGAGATGAAAGATGAGCTTGCTGGCACAGATTGTGAAATTTGTGGAGCCCCCATGGTTATTAAAATGGGTCGTTATGGTAAGTTCTATGCATGTTCTCGCTTCCCAAATTGTCGGAATACCAAAGCGATTGTAAAAGATACCGGAATTACATGTCCAAAGTGTGGGCAAGGGACGGTTGTTGAACGAAAGTCAAAGAAGAACCGAACTTTCTATGGTTGTTCCCGTTATCCAGATTGTGACTTTGTTTCATGGGATAAACCAATTGGACGTAACTGTCCTAAGGATGGGCACTTCCTCGTTGAAAAGAAAGTCAAGGGTGGTAAACAGGTTGTCTGTCCAAATGGGGATTATAAAGAAGAAGTTCAAAAGTAAAAATTATACTTTATTTTTTACTGAATTTTACTTAAATATTTATTGAAAAGGTTTCCAAAATCTGCTATTGTGCGTTTGGAACCTTTTTTATATACTTAATGTTAAACGATTATCAATTGAAGGGATCGATAACAATGATTACTTTACAAAACCAACAATTAATTGTGCAAATTGATGAATTAGGTGCTCAATTACATAGTATTAAACGGCAGGATAACGAAATCGAGTACTTATGGCAGGGGGATCCTGCTTCATGGAATCGCCAAGCACCAATCCTTTTTCCGTTCGTTGGCCGCTTAAAAGATGATCAATATCAATATGGCAACCAAACTTATCATCAAACACAACATGGTTTTGCACGTGATCGAAAATTCCAAGTTATTGAGCAAACACCATCGATGGTTGTGATGGAACAGCATGATGATAGTGAAACTAAGAAGGCTTTTCCTTTTTCATTTAGTCTTCAGGTAAAATTCGAATTAGTTGTTGATAAGGTTGAAATCAGTTATATGGTAAAAAACCCGAGTGGAGATGAAACATTAATCTATGCTATTGGAGCACATCCTGGTTTTAATATGCCATTAACTGGTGTCGGGAGTTTTGAACAAACAGAATTAAGCGTTAAACCGGCAACAGAATATTCACGGATCGTTTTAGATGGCGCCTATAACGATTCAACTCATCCAAAATTGATTGATATGAAGGATTCATTATCACTTAATCATGATCTTTTTAATAAGGATGCTATTATTTTCAAAACAGATGGCGGCCATTTTACAGCCAAATTAACAGATACTGTTGCTAATCATGGGGTCATAGTTGATACCTTTAATACGGAATACGTGGGAGTTTGGTCGCAATATCCAAGTACAGCTCCATTTGTATGTGTGGAACCATGGTGGGGAATAGCAGATAATGTTAATGCTGATGGGCTCCTTCTTCACAAGCAAGGGATGCACCGTCTTGCACCAGATGAAACAGATAATTATCACTTTAGTATTAAGCCATTTTAACTAAAAAATAGGAGACCGTGAAAATGATTATTTCCAGTCTCCTATTTATTTTGTTTTTTTTCTCGTAAATAATAGCCAAGGCCAAAACTTACCATCGATTCTTTTCCTGATAAAATTCGGTGAATGTTTGATCGGTGACGGTAAAAGACCACTCCTGTTAATATTCCTGCCACGATTGCTAAAATCCAAGCATGAATGAAGAGGGCAATAATGAAAATTGCACTAATCCCAACCATACTGGCGGCACTAACCATACTTGTCAAGCACAAGACAAAGATAAAAATCAAACAGGCAACAACAAAGAGGAGGGGGTTATAGGCTAATAGAATTCCCGCGCTAGTTGCCACAGCTTTCCCACCATGAAAATTATCGAATATTGATACAGTGTGACCAAGACTAGCAAAGAGTCCGATCAATAGTGGGTTAACGGTTCCAGATATCCCTAAAAAGTATGGCTGACTGGCAGCGAGTGTTCCCTTTAGAATATCGATAAATAAAACAACAACGCCTGCCTTAAACCCCAATGTCCGAAAGGTATTCGTTGTTCCGATATTACCGCTACCTAACTTGCGAATATCCTTATGATAAATATACTTACCGATCCAGAGACCAGTTGGGATTGAACCTAATAGGTAAGCGATAATAATCATCCCAATAATTTCAAAAAACATATAAATAGCTCCTTAATAATAGCTTATACAGCTTTTAAGCATAGCATGAATATTTAATTTTAACCACTAGGAAGGCACAATTTGCCATTCTCCAAAGTTTTCAGTATCATTTTAATTATGAATTGAAATTGTGGCCAGTTTAGCTTTACAATTAACAAATGTAAATGGTAAAATAATCTTTCGAACATACGTTTAGGTATAATATTGGCAATGGGAGGTCATTTTGTGGCCAAAGAAGAAGTAAAATATGATGCCTCATCTATACAAGTATTAAAAGGACTTGAGGCGGTACGAAAAAGACCAGGGATGTATATTGGATCTACTGATTCTCGTGGATTGCATCACCTGGTATATGAAATAGTGGATAATGCCGTTGATGAAGCGTTATCCGGTTATGGTGATGAGATTAACATCATCATTGAAGCAGACAATGCAATTACAGTTCAAGATCATGGTCGGGGGATGCCGGTGGGAATGCATGCTTCTGGCAAACCGACACCTGAAGTTATTATGACGGTTCTTCATGCTGGAGGAAAATTTGGTCAATCAGATGGTTATAAGACTTCAGGGGGACTTCATGGTGTTGGAGCTTCCGTTGTAAATGCCTTATCATCACATTTGACCCTGACAATTGTCCGTGATCACGTCCGTTACCAAGAAATTTTTAAGGATGGCGGTCAACCAGTTGGAACATTGAAAAAATTAGGAAAAACCAAAGCGGAGAACGGAACGACCGTCTCATTTAAGCCGGACCCGAAGATTTTTTCAACTACTGTTTATGACTATAATACCTTAGCTAATCGTCTTCGTGAGTCGGCCTTTTTATTGAAAGGGATTAAGATTACCCTTACCGATAAGCGAGCTGGTCAAGAAAAACAAGATGTATTCCAGTTCGCCGATGGAATTCAAGAATTCGTTTCTTATCTTAACGAGGGTAAGGATGTTTTAGGAAAGACGCTTTACTTTGATGGAAAACAAGACGGGGTCGAAGTTGAAGTGGCAGCTCAATATAATGATGGTTATTCTGAGAGCTTGTTATCATTTGTCAACAATGTTCGAACTCCAGATGGTGGTACTCATGAAGCTGGATTCCGGAGTGCCTGGACGAAGACTTTCAATGAATACGCAAAAAAGGTTGGTCTGTTAAAGGCTAATGATAAAAATCTGGAAGGTAGTGATGTTCGGGAAGGGTTAACAGCCGTGATCTCAGTCCGGATTCCAGAACGTCTACTTCAATTTGAGGGTCAGACAAAGGATAAACTGGGAACTCTTGAAGCACGGAAAATTGTTGATGCGATTGTCAGTGAGCAGCTTAACTATGCCCTAATGGAAAATGGTGACTTTGCCCAGATGTTAATTCGTAAGGCATTAAAGGCTCGTGAAGCCCGAGAAGCTGCCCGCAAAGCCCGTAACCAAGCCCGTGGTGGCAAACGAAAGGGTAAAAAGGAACGAAATCTTTCTGGAAAATTGACTCCTGCCCAATCAAAAAATGCTAAGAAAAATGAATTATTCCTAGTCGAAGGGGATTCGGCCGGTGGTTCAGCCAAACAGGGGCGTGACCGTAAATTCCAAGCAATTTTACCATTACGAGGGAAAGTGCTAAATACAGAAAAGGCGAAGTTAGATGATGTCTTAAAAAACGAAGAATTGAATACGATTATCTATACTGTTGGCGCTGGTGCCGGTTCTGAGTTTAATGTTGAAGATTCAAATTACGATAAGATTATTATTATGACTGATGCCGATGATGATGGTGCTCATATTCAGATCCTTCTTCTTACCTTCTTCTACAAGTATATGCGGCCAATGATCGAAGCTGGAAAGATCTATATTGCTCTTCCACCACTTTATCGTTTGCAACGAGGACGTGGAGCTAAGACTAATATCACATATGCGTGGACTAATGAAGAATTAACAAAATTGACTAAAAAGATGGGTAAAGGAGCACAGTTACAACGGTTCAAAGGGCTTGGTGAAATGAATGCCGATCAGTTGTGGGAAACAACAATGAATCCAGATACCCGGACGCTGATCCAAGTTCGTATCGAGGATGCTGAATTAGCTGAGCGTCGTGTAACTACTTTGATGGGTAATAAGGTGGAACCACGGCGAGAATGGATTGAAGAAAATGTCCAATTCACGTTAGCCGATGATCAAGAATCCGATCAATTAGTTGAGAATAAAGGACAATTACCTCAAACTAAAGGACCGACAATTAGTACATGGAATAAATAGAGAAGGGAATCAAGTTTTGTGAGAAACGGAAAAATTGAACATATGACGCTCGAACAGATCATGGGTGATCGTTTTGGGCGTTATTCCAAATCAATTATTCAAGAACGAGCTTTACCTGATATTCGTGATGGATTAAAACCGGTTCAGCGCCGGATTTTATTTGCCATGAATAAAGATGGAAATACTTATGATAAAGGGTTTCGTAAGTCTGCTAAATCAGTTGGGAACGTAATGGGTAACTTCCACCCCCACGGTGATAGTTCGATTTATGAAGCATTAGTCCGGTTGAGTCAGGATTGGAAATTACGTGAACCCCTAATTGAAATGCACGGTAATAATGGATCGATGGATGGTGATCCACCAGCTGCCATGCGTTATACTGAGGCTCGGCTTAGTAAAATAGCAGGTTTAATGCTTCAAGATATCGACAAAGATACAGTTGAGATGGCCTTAAACTTCGATGATACTGAAAAGGAGCCGACAGTTTTACCAGCACGTATTCCTAACTTACTCGTTAATGGAGCAACTGGAATTTCTGCTGGATATGCTACTGAGATCCCAACGCATAATTTAAGCGAAGTTCTTGATGCATTGATTTATCTTATCAAGCATCCAACTGCTTCTTTAGATAAGTTAATGGAATTTATTCCTGGTCCTGATTTCCCAACTGGTGGAATCATTCAGGGGATTGATGGAATTCGTAAGGCATACCAGACTGGTCGCGGTCGAGTGGTAGTGCGAGCAAAAACGGAAATTGAAACCTTACGAGGTGGTCGTCAACAAATTAATGTGACGGAGATTCCTTATGAAGTAAATAAGGCGCAACTGGTTAAGCGAATCAATGATCTGCGCCTTGCCAAAAAAGTTGAGGGAATTGCGGAAGCCCGCGATGAAACTGATCGTAGTGGATTACGAATTGCAATCGAACTCAAGCGGGGAGCTAATGCAAACGGCATTCTTAATTACTTATTAAAGAACACCGATTTACAGATTAACTATAACTTCAATATGGTTGCGATTGATGACCAGCGACCAATGCGTGTTGGCTTGAAGCGAATTTTGACTTCCTATCTCGAATTCCAGAAAGAGATTATTCGTCGACGGACACAATATAACCTAACGAAGGCTCAGCAACGTTTGCATATTGTCGAAGGGTTAATCAAAGCACTATCAATTTTAGATAAGGTCATTAAAACGATCCGCGCAAGTAAGAATCGTAAGGACGCAAAGGAAAACTTAGTAAAAGAATACAACTTCACACCTGAGCAGGCCGAAGCAATTGTTACCTTGCAACTTTATCGCTTAACAAATACGGATGTAACTGAGCTAGAAAAAGAACAAGAGCAACTAAACTCGCGGATTAATGAATATCAGTTAATCTTAACTAACGAAAATGAGCTAGCAAAAGTCCTTACTAAGGAAATTAGGGCCATCAAGAAGGAATTTGGCAATCCGCGACGGACTAAGATTGAAAATCATGTTGAAAAACTTGAGATTGATACTAAAGTTACGGTTGCAAATGAAGATGTTGTAGTCTTGGTTTCACATGCGGGCTATATCAAACGAAGCAGTATTCGCTCCTTCAAGGCTTCGGAAGCAGAAGAAAACGGTCTCCGGGAAGACGATTACCCATTATTGATTCAACAAACGAATACCTTATCGCATTTATTTATGTTTACCAACCTTGGGCATATTATTTACCGCCCAATTCATGAAATTGCGGATGCGCGGTGGAAGGATACTGGCGAGCATATCTCACAAACAATCGGCTTAGCAGATAATGAAGAGATCATTAAGGCAATGATTTTTGATAAACTGGATCAACCGGGAACAATTATCATGGGAACCAGCGATGGTCAAGTAAAGCAAACGGCCTTTAATGACTATAAGCCCGGTTCTCGTTACAAGAGTCATGCAAGTGTTGCAATTAAGCTCAGGGATAATGCGCAAGTTGTAAATGTTGATTACTATGAACCAACAAATGAGAATTGTTCACTATTGACGATTAGTCGCCAAGGATATGCGGTGCGGTATGATGTCGCAGATGTTCCTGTAACAGGGATCCGGACAGCTGGTGTACGGGCCATTAACCTGAAAGATGATGACCAAGTGGCAGACCAAATCTTGGTTAAAGATGGTCAAGATATTGCTGTAATTACCCAACGAGGTGCATTTAAGGAAATGCCCGTTGATGAGATTGAGGTTGGGGCACGAGCACGACGAGGAGAACTTGTCCTTCGGAGGTTAAAATCACATCCTCATGAAATTGCGGACTTCCTTGCTTATGACCCTGATTATCAGGGAGCTTTTGAGGCTATTACTAACCGGCCGGCATTCCAAGATATAATGGCTACCGACCATCATCTAAGTTCGATCAAGTCAAACGGGACTTTTGTAATCGACACCGATACGCAAGGGGAACCAGTAAAGCTTCGATTGAAACAAACTAATATCTTAACGGAAGAACCTGTTAGTCAAAGCTAAGAAGAAGGCGAAAAATTTGGCATACATTAAAGAAATTCGTGATCTGGTGGGGCATCGTCCTTTAATCATGACTAGTGCTTCTGGAGCGCTTTTAGACCAGCAAGGAGCTGTCTTGCTTCAAGAACGCGCAGATACTGGTGATTGGGGCTTTCCAGGCGGCTATATGGAATTTGGCGAATCTTTTGAGCAAACTGTAAAGCGCGAATTTAAAGAAGATGCGGGAATTGAAATTGTGCCTGTCAAACAACTAGCAATTCTTGACCAAGATTTTTATACTTATCCTAATGGTGACCGCGTTCAACCAATTAATGCATTTTACTTAGTTGAAGAAACTAGCGCTAAACATTATCAGCCAAAAGTTACAGAAACGACAACCACTGAATATTTTTCATTAGATGAAGAACCACCACGCTTTTTTAACGGCCAGCATGAACAAATGTGGCAGATCTTAAAAGATTTTACCCATAATAGAAAAGATATTTAATAATTGTTCTTTAATCTATTAACTTCCATGATAGAATAGAAAATGTAGATTGTTTCACCTACTAGAAATAACTAGGATTAAAGTAGTGAACAAACAGGAGGAATTTATATGAGCAAAGAATTAGTATTTGGACACCAAAAGCCTGATACAGATGCGATTACCGCTGCAATGGCATTTTCATACTTCCAAAACCAATTGGGATACGAAACTGAAGCAGTTGCTTTAGGTGAACCAAATGATGAGACTAAGTTTGCATTGAAGACTTTCGGTATGGAAGCACCACGCGTAATCGAAACTGCTGCAAACGAAGTAGATAAGGTAATGCTTGTAGACCACAACGAACCACAACAAAGTGTTAGTGATATCGACAAGGTCACTGTAACGCACTTAGTTGACCACCACCGGATTGCCGGCTTTGAAACTGCTCAACCACTCTGGGCAACTGTTCGTCCTTACGGTTGTGTAAGTACAATCATTACAGAATTGTTCCAAGAAAAGCACATTAATATTCCCGCTAACTTGGCTGGGATGATGCTTTCTGCTATCATTTCTGATACCTTGCTTTTGAAGTCACCAACTACAACTGACCACGATCGTGAAGCTGTTAAGTACTTAGCAAAGATCGCTGGTGTTGAAGATTACGAAAAGTACGGCATTGAAATGCTTAAGGCTGGTACTAACCTTGGTGCTAAGTCTGATGCTGACATCGTTGATGGTGATGCTAAGACCTTTGAACTTGGCGGCAAGAAAGTTCGTATTGGTCAAGTTAACACTGTCGATTTAGATGATGTTTTTGCTCGTCAAGCTGATCTTGAAAGTCAAATGCAAAGTATGATGGACGATAACGATTATGACTTATTCTTATTAATCGCTACTAATATCTTAAACAGTGACTCAGAATTATTAGTTATTGGTGATCCTGCTGAAAAGGTTGAAGCAGCCTTTGGTAAGAAGCTTAACGAAAACAAGCGGATGAATTTACCAGGTGTTGTATCACGGAAGAAGCAAGTTGTTCCTCCTTTGACTGATGCATTCGAAGGTTAATAAATAAATTAAACCTGAAATGTCAATTTAAATTAGAAAAAAGGTGAAAGTTGTTCTTCTGTGACATGACTCAAGAATACTTCTAATGGTGTACGATAATTAAGAGATTTTCGTGGGATATTGTTGCGACGATGCATTAGCTGAGTGACTAGTTCGTCTGGTAAATCGCGAAAATCTAGCTTTTTACTAAGACCATCACGACGCAAGAGGCCGTTATTATTTTCGTTTAACCCTCGTTGATTGGGAGCACCGACTTCCGCAAAATAGGTGTGAAGATCATACTTATTGGCTATTTCTCGCCATCCAGCAAATTCTTTCCCGTTATCAAAAGTAATTGATTTAACAAAGTGACGTGGCAGTTTAGCGAGCCATTGATCAAGCTGGCAATTCACTGCTTCGTCTGTTTTATGATGAATATTAAGGACAATCATTACTTTGGATTGTCGCTCTACTAGCGTCATTACCGCTCCGCGGTGAGCTTTACCTTGAACTGTATCAGCTTCAAAGTGCCCAAATTCATGTTGGTAATGCGGAAAATCACGATATCGTTGATAGATACTGCGTCCTAATTGGCCAGCTTTACCACGATGTTCCACATAGCCATTGGGATGGCGTTTTCCTTTCATCGGTAGCTGTTTAACGGAAAAGCCATACTGATTGCGGGCAAACATGCGATAAAGGGTGCGCATACTGCAGCTAATTGGGTGTTCATGACGACCAATAATAGTATCAGGAGTCCAACCTGCCTTGATTTGCGCATGGATATAGTTAACTTCGATAGTTGGCAGTTGGGTCTGCTTCCGACCACAACGACGCTTATGTCGCTGATAAGTCTGAAGATATTGGTCGATGGTTTTACCGTCGTTGAGGAAACGATAAACACGATAGATGGTTTCTTGACTACGCTGAAGTAATTTAGCAGCCCGATAAGCTTTAGTACCTTGATACCAAAAATCAGCTATGAGAGTTAATTCACGTGTGGTAAGATGTTTATAGGTCATTTGTGATTGCCTTTCTTTTGATTAGGGATATTCAAAAGTCTATCACAAATGGCTTTTTATTTTTTCTAACTTAATTTTACAAACGACGAAATTAAAAACTGAGGAAAATCGCAAAATTTTTCTCAGTTTTTTTGAGCTTTAAATTTCAAAGCTTATTCTTAATTAGTTAAAATATAAGTACTGATTTTAAGAAATGGGGTTGATATTAATGAATATCACATTTACTGATCAAGCTATTGAACGTTTACAGCGTTATGAATTATCTTCTAAGAAGATGCTCCTAGATTTTGATGATGGGGTGGGCCCATTTTCTGCCGTTGGGAGTTGCAGTTTAGATGGTGATTATCGACTAATCCTTGTTAAAGAGGATTTAGATACCCCAGATTATAATGAAAAAATTACCTCTAATTTGGGGGATGTTTTTATTAAAGACCATACAGCAGTTCAATTTGATGATGAAATGGAAGTAAGGTTTAATCCGCGATACTTTACAATGCCACTTGTCAGTCCTAAACGCGTTTTAACGGATAATCTTGAAGTTCTGGATCTTAGTAAGACAGACTTAAATTCTCAAATTGATCGAGCGCATGATTGCTAACAATATAATAAGGGAGCGTGATAGAAGCCAGATACGACTTCATGATCATGCTCCCTTATTGCTTTTAAAGGATAATCCTGAAAATAAAAGTGATGATAATTGCAAAAATTCCAATAATCGTTGCATAGGAAAAATGTTTACGTTGAGCTGGTTTAATTAATGCTTGCCTCCCCCATGAAAATTGTGAATAAAGCCCATAAAAAAGCGGCAATAAGCAAAATATATAATTTCCAGTTAATTGGAAGATGATGGTAAAAATCGCCATAAAATACCATCATGCCGATAAACATCACAATAGCATAGGCATAGTTATCGCGGTGAAAGTTAAAATTAAAAAGATAAGCAAACGCGCAAAATAATAAAATACTAATAATATCGTTTAAAATCATACCCTCTACACACTTCCTTATGGTTTTTATTATAGTCATTAACAGGATAAAGATAAAATATTAAGAAGCAATCGCAAATAATATGATATGATGGTCTTGTTAGAATTAATGAAGGCGGTGCTTACAGTGAAGAAAAAAGCTATGCGACGAGAAATAAAATTATTAACTGAAGAAAATCAACAATTACGTCGATATACCTTACTAGCATCAATCGGAATTTTATTAAGTATGATGATTGGGTTAGTTCGAATGGTTCAAAAAAATTAGTTAGGAAATTTTTTAGAGGGAAGTATAGTGGAGTTAGGATACCGAAAAGCGACACTTGAAGATTTACCAAAAATTGTTGAAATTTATAACCAAATTATTCCGTCAAGGTTAGCGACTGCAGATCTTACTCCGATAACGGTTGAGAAACGGAAAGAGTGGTTTGAAGCGTTTGACGAAAATTATCCAATCTGGGTAATTGAATATCAAAAAGAGGTTCTCGGGTGGGTTGCCCTTGAGCACTTTTATGGTCGTCCAGCCTATGATCATACTAGTGAAATTGCCATTTACCTTGATCAACGGTTACGGAAACAAGGGGTTGGTACAAAAACCATGGAATTTATTATCGGTCAATTGCCTAAATTAACAGTTGATACAATCGTGGCTTATATCTTTGGTCATAATATTCCAAGCCTAAAGTTATTTAAATCGTTTGGTTTTACGCAATGGGGGCTTTTACCACAAGTAGCAGAGCTTGATGGGATTAAACGTGATTTAGTTATTTTAGGACGTCATTTTAAATGATTATTGTGTAAATATGACATAAGTAAAGCCACGTCCATAAGAAGTAACCAGAATAGGCCTCCAACGCCCGGTAAAGCCGAATGCTGGAGGCCTATGGTGCATATGAGAGCTTCGTATTGAAAACGAAGGTGCCCGTGATGCTTTGCTCGTTCCCTTATTTTGTATCTTTTTTTACTTCTTCTTTTGTTTTAACATCATTGATATGTAGCTCAAACTTAACTAAATTTAAACCAGTCATCTTATCGATTGCACGCTGCACCTCAGAACAAACAGCCTTAAAAATTTCTGGAGCACTTTTACCATATTCGATGGTAGCTTCCATTTTTAATGCGACTTGCTTTTCACCAACATCAGCATCGATTCCCTTTGTTGGATTGCTTCCGGAAGTTACTTTATCTGCTAATTCACTAAACATATTTCCGTCGAGGGAAAGGATCCCAGGGACTTTGCTAGCGGTAATTCCAGCAATTTTTTCAATTACCTGATCATCAAATGTTAATTGTTCATCAATTGTTTTATTATTTGTAGTGGTTGTCATATTAATTCCTCCTTGAATTAGTTGGCAAATTTATCTAACATTTTTATCGCGAGTTTATTTAATGAATAGCCTTTTGCATCAAGAACATAGCCAATTCCGCCTAAGATAGTGACAGCTAACAGAATGCCAATCATTGGGAAAAAGCCCCACATAATCCAACTAATGCTGATAAGCAGTCCTAAGATAACGCCAATTGTAGCAAGTTTCATAGTGTACCTCCTTTTTAGACAATGTTAACTGATTCTTTGTTTGAGTATGGACTTAACTTAATATGTAATTTATTAAGATCAATGTCGAAGTCTCGTTTAAGGTTTTCTTTAATTGTCTGGAGTAGTACTGTATGAATTAGTTTTGGATTGGTTCTATTGGACATCATTCCGTGAATGGTAACATCTGCATTATGATTGTTACGGTGCATTTTGAGTTTAATTACTGGGTTATAAAGGTCAAATTTAGCAATTGAAGTAGTTAAGCTATGTTCAACTGCATGTTGATCAATTTGAACTTTATTAGCACCATCCTTAGCGATTGTCATTTGTTTAGTCGTTGTTGGGCGAAAAACGGCAATTGCTATTACGGTTAAAGCAACGATAATTAAAAATACTGCGACTCCGGCTGAGAAACTTTGACCGATGGGGCTGTGAAGCCAATCGTTAACTGGAATCGTCCAAGTTTGGTCACGATAAAACCATAATGATACGACAACGATTCCAATAATTACCTGAAGCATCATCACAAATGAAACCCACCATTTTTTCCATGCGGCCATTAGTACCACTTCCTTTCTATAAATGTTTTTTTGCTATGAATTAATAATAACATAAGAGAAAGCGTTTTACGTTGATTACAAAAATGCTAAAGGTAATATTAAGAACCTATTAACAGAATAGTCATAATTAAAAATCGATCTTACAATCATGTTCCGATGTAAGATCGATTTTTAATTCTTTAATTATTTTGGCGCTCTTGTAGTTTGGCAATTTCAGAATAAGCAGGGGCAAGCATATCTTCAATTTGTTGGAAGAGTGGAGTATAACGTTGATATACTTTTACTGCGGTTGGATCTGGTTGGTAAGAACTGACCTTACCAATGAACTTTTGTGGTGTATCAAGACTATCGATCATTCCCAAACTTTGCATAGCCATAACTACTGATCCAAGGCAGCCTGATTCAAATGAGTCTGGAACATTAACAGGACAGTTTAAGATATCGGCAAGCATTTGACGCCATACTTTTGAACGGGCAAAGCCACCTGTTGCGGTAACGCTTGCTGGTTCGCCAACTAAAGCCCGTACTGCTTGGAAGACTGTTGCAATATTCATGCTAATTCCTTCCATGACTGCCCGTAGCATATCAGCCCGTGTATGAATATGAGAAAGGCCAAAGAAACTACCGCGCGCTTTGGCATTCCACAATGGCGCCCGTTCACCGCCCAGGAAGGGATGGAAGAGAAGTCCATGTGCCCCTGCTGGTACTCCTTCAATAACGTGATTTGCTAAAGTATAAGGATCCACCTGTTCGTTCTTAACAGCGCTACTATCGACAAGGTGTTTTACTGCCCATTCATAGACATCGCCACCGTTATTAAGCGGGCCACCAACGACCCACAATCCTTTATTAATAGCATAGCAGAAGAGGCGTCGTTCTGGATCAATAACAGGATGGTCAGTTACGACTCGTACAGCTGCAGAAGTGCCAATTGTAATTGCTACTGTGTTTTGCTTGGTTGCACCAACACCAATATTTGAAAGGGCACCATCATAAGCACCATAGACAAATGGCGTATCAGCGGGTACTCCTAGTTTTTCTTGGGCTTCGGGCACTAAACCAGTTGCTTGAGTTGTTCCATCAACAATTTCAGGCAGTTGATCTTTGGTTATCCCTGCAACCCGGAGTGCCTGGTCATCCCAATCACAAGTTTTTAGATTCATCAAGCCAGTTGAGGAAGCGATTGACATATCAACCTTAAATTCATTAAATAACCGATAGAGAAGGTAAGCTTTAATATCAGCAAAATATGCTGTACGGCTAAATAAATCTGGTTCGTCTTCCCTTAACCAAAGGAGCTTTGTCAACGTTGACATGGGATGAACAGGAACCCCTGTCTTCATATATAATTGTTGTCCTTCAGTCATCATCTTGAGGTTATCTGCCGCGCGCTGAGCTCGACTATCAGCCCAGGTGATTAACCGTGAAAGGGGCTTCTTATTCTTATCTAATAAGAGGAGGCTTTGGTTTGCACTTGAGATTGAAACTGCTAGTAGTTTCCCTGTACTGAGATCAGCTGCCGTAGCCACATCATGGATAGCTTGTTCAGCAGCATTGATTACTTCTTCTGGCTCTTGTTCTGCCATTCCCGCGGCATTGCGGTGCAACTCGTAGCCATAGTTAGCTTGTGTGATCACCTGTGCATCTTGATCGTATAAAACGGCCTTTGTGCTAGAGGTTCCAACGTCAACACCAATTAAGTAGTTCATTTATTGTTCTCCTTTAAAACTCAATTTAATTCTCTTTGTAATATTATATGCTAAAGTGACTGGTGTGCAATGATTTCAACTGGTAAAAGGGTAGTGGAACTGATCGTGCTTTGTTGGTTAATTTGCGTTAAAAGTTTATTAGCTGCTAAGCTACCCATTAGCTCCATATCTTGCTTCAACAGAAAAATTCCATTAGCGACATATTGCGACCATTCCCAATCATCAAAGCTAACTAAGCCAAGATCTTCAGGGAAAGAAAGGTTTAATTCCTTAAAAATTGCTAAAAGGTCAAATAAAATGGGTCCCATTAATGAAACGACAGCAGTTTTGCCTTTAAGCTCATTTAACTGTTGCAGAAACGTTTTAGCAAGCCACTGCCGATCATGTCCTCGGGTTTCAATATTGTGATAGCTTAGCCCGTTATCAGCAGCAGCGACCTTTAAACCGGCAATTCGAGGAATCTGACCAGATGCCTCCGCAAAGTGTGCGCTGACAGTTAAAATATTCTGATAACCATTTTGATACAGAATCTTACCGAGGTTATAACAAGCATCACGATTAGCAGAAGTGACCTTGCCAACTGTAGAAGGCTGGTCATCAACTTCACGGTCGACAATTACGAGGGGAATGTCGTTATGAATAGCAGGGGCGAATTGACTAAAGTGACGGGAATTAGGCTGGACAATAATTCCGTCAACTCGTTGTTGGTATAGTCGCTGAAGAGCACGACTTTCATTTTCCCGTGAGTTGTTCGTATTCATGAGGAGGATATCATAGCCCGCTTGTTGCAAAACATCATCGATTCCTTTGGCAAGTAAAGATGAAAAGGGGTTAGAAATATCTCCAACGAGGATTCCGACAACGTGACTATGAGTTTGTCGAAGCTGTCGTGCGGAAGCGGTTGGAACAAAGTGAAGGTCTTTAATTGCTTTTTCCACCCGTTTCCGCGTTGCTGGGCGCATTTTATCATAACGACCATTGATAATACGTGAAACGGTAGTCACTGAAACACCAGCTGCTTTAGCAACGTCAGCGATAGTAGTATGTTGCGTCATTTGTTTATTCATCATCCTTATTAGTTCTACTATTAAGAATACCAAACCATACAAAAAGCGTCACTAGCTAATTCGCTAGGACGCTTAAATTGACTTAGACAAATAATGAAATGGCGTAGACGGCTCCTAACCCAGCAAGGGCTAAGACGGAAGTAAGAGTTGTCCACGAAAGTAAAGTTTCCTTTAATGAAAGGCCAAAGTATTCCTTAATCATCCAGAAACCGGCATCATTAACGTGTCCACAAAAGACAGAACCGGCACCGATGGAAAGAACCATTAATGTTGCCATAATTGAGTTACTACCAAATTGGTGAGCCATTGGAACAACAAGCCCGGCAGCAGTCATCGCAGCAACCGTTGAGGATCCGAGTGACATCCGTAATAAAGCAGTAATTAACCAAGCAGCTAGAATTGGTGAAATGCTAGTTTGAGCAAATAGTCCAGAAATGTACTTAGAAATTCCACCATCAACAAGAACTTGCTTGAAGGCACCACCACCACCGATGATCAAAAGCATAACTGAGATTTGCTTAATTGAGTCGGCAAGGGATGTCGAAATATCTTCCATTTTTTGGTTTCGTTGTAGACCCATCGTAAAGATTGCAAAAATTAATGAAAGAAGCATTGCAAGGTCAGGAGCACCAATAAATTGGATGAATTCATTAACGGGATTGTTCTTAGGGAAAATAAATGAACAAATAGTAGCGACGGCGATTAAGATAACTGGCATCATTGCAGTTAAAACGGAGATACCGAATTTAGGCGTCTCTTCAAGCTTGAATTCTTTATATTCGCCAAGAACTGAAATATCAATATTTTTACGGTAGACACGCGGATATACTTTTTGTAATACCCAGTTATAAACAGGACCAGCAATAATGATTGTTGGGATCGCGGCTAAAATACCAAGCAGCAATACGTGTCCAAGGTTAGCGCCAAGAATGTCTGTAATAGCGGTTGGAGCGGGGTGTGGTGGTAAGAAAGCGTGGGTAACGTTTAAGGTAGCCGCCATTGGAATACCGAGGTACATCAATGGCATATCGAGTTCCCGGGCAATGATAAAGATAATTGGTAAAACAACGACAAGCCCAACTTCAAAGAATAATGCTAACCCAATGATAAAGGAGGCAAGGATAACAGCAACTTGGATCCAACGCCGACCAAACTTATTAATCAGGGTTGTTGCAATCCGATAGCCACCACCAGCATCAGAAACTAATTTCCCAAGCATTGAACCGAAACCGAAGATGATAGCTAAGTGTCCAAGCTGGCCCCCGATCCCAGTTTCAATTGGAAATACCTAATATACGAAAAAAGGCGTAAAGCGCCTAAAAAATTAAATATTCCAGTGGATCTTAATTTTATTATCGTTCCATACGTCTATTTTTTTAATTAACTTTTTTACGATAAATTTCTGCTTATCATAGTCGAGACTATCAATGTCCTTTATTTGAGCTAATATTTCGTTAAAAGCTACAATTTTATCGTCATCATTTGGCTCTTCAAGCGGTGCGAGTTGTTTTTTTAGCGTTTCTTCTTGAAGCTTTAAATCAGCGCTTTTCTTACTGATATTATCAATATTGACATCATCAGAAATAACGTAGAGGTCAATCAACCTTTGTTGCTGTTTTCTGACTTTCGCTAATTCTTTTTGAATTGCTTCCACATCAATATCAGGTTTCTTCTTAACCGGTTTCTGTATTGATTGAGGATTCAACGCTAAATTCTTAATTTCATTTATCACAGCAGGCTCTAAGTCTTTAGCATATACGAGCTTGAAAGGACAATTAGGATCCATTATTTTATACGTCCTTGTCTTTTGCTTTGATTTGTATGTGCTAGGACAGTTATAACGAAGTTTGCGTTTACCGTTATATACGTAAGAGTTAACGAAGAGAGTAGCACCACAATAGCCACAACGTAGTAATCCTGATAGCATGTATTTTGATTGGAAGGGTCTAAGCTTCATATTGAAACGTTTATAGGTGGCCGTTTGGCGTTCTTTTAATTCATTCTGTGTCTTGTTGAACGTTTCCTCGTCAATAATTGGAGAAAATTTACCATCATATGTTTTTCCATCATATCTTATTTTGCCAAGGTAGGTTGGATTGCTAAGAATATACCTTATTCTAGTATCAGACCAGTTCTTTTTATTTCCGATATGTCCTTCTAAGTT
Source organism: Limosilactobacillus reuteri subsp. reuteri (assembly GCF_000016825.1). Lineage (NCBI taxonomy): Bacteria > Bacillati > Bacillota > Bacilli > Lactobacillales > Lactobacillaceae > Limosilactobacillus > Limosilactobacillus reuteri. The sequence continues at coordinate 869,944 of NC_009513.1, forward strand.
AAGTGTTTCTTTTATCTTATTAATTGACGTGCCACTAAGATACATCTTGTAAATTCGTTTCACTATTTCAGCTCTTAACGGGTCTACTTTATAATTGTCGCCATCAACTTCATAACCAAATGCAGGATTATTGAATTCCATAATCTTACCAGACTTAGCACGACCAACTCTTCCCATTGACATGCGCTCTTTGATTTGCTCACGTTCTAATTGAGCGAACACACTTAGTATTCCGATCATTGCCTTACCAAATGCGGTTGAAGTATCGAAATTCTCTGATAAGCTAATGAAATGGATATTATTCTTTTGGAAGACATCTTCGATAAGGTAAAGAGTGTCCTTTTGACTTCGGCTCAATCTGTCAAGTTTATAGACAAGCACAGCATCGTATAATCCTGTATCTGCATCTTTGATAAGCTGTTGCATGCTGGGGCGATTGATATTTGATCCGGAGCGACCAGGATCTACGTACTCTTTAACAATCGTCCAATCTTTAATTTCACAATATTTTTTAAGTTTATCTTTTTGTTCATTAATTGAGTAACCTTCTTCTGCTTGTTCTAGTGTCGATACCTGACACGGACATAAAGTGCTACTTTCATGTCCCTAATCACGTCCTTTCGTACATGTGTTCTTTATGGTGTCTTTTTAAACCGGTCGAATTCGACCGGTTTAAAAATTGAGCTAATTCATTTTAATAATCATAGTTGATATAATAATCAAAAAAGGTGGTGATTGTTTTGAAATTGTTTAAGCTATTTAATACATTAAAAAAAGAACATGATCTTTTAAAAAAACAAGTTCATAATAATCAGTCCATCATTGAGAACAGGCAAAGTAAATTTCATAATGATTTTCTACAAAAAAAGAAAGATTTTGAAAATAAAAATTAATTAAAAATATAGTGCAATTGGCTTTACGAAACTATCGCCATTTTTAAGGAGTCCAGAAGAAAAGAAGGTCATTTCAGATAATGCAGGCACGATATTGCCGAATTTTGACAAATCTTGAATATCATTGTTGGCCCCTAAAACATTAGAAAAAATTGACTCTATACTTACATCTTCTGTTTTAGCTTCAACAATTCCCAATACGGTTATAGGGCGAGAAGAATAAGCAATAGATTGTAATTCTCCATTGTTCATTCTGAAGTGATCATTATTTGCTAAAATAGTTGCTCCATCCATATGAATTAAAATATTCCCTTGAGTCATTAGATTTCCAAAACTCATAAAGTGTGCCATTAACTTAAAATTGCTTTCCAATTCTTTGCTCCATCCATCGGTAGCTTGCATCATATTTTTTAAATTAGAATTGAGTCCATTTCCACGATCTGAGCTCAAAACTTCACTTGAGAATTTAAAATCAATTAATGAGAACGGGGAAGTGGTTAAAACAAAATCTCCTTCGCTAGCAGTACCTAATTCTTTAATCAACTGCTTCTCATTTAGAAGATTAATCAAATTATTTAAATTGTAATCGTTTAGTACCACATTAAGATCTTTACCAAAACTTTCCGAATCTTCACTAGCAGCTGTATGTGTATCAGCTCCTTTATATTCGCCCTTAATAATAGACGGAATACCACCGCTAATGCCAGAAGTATTACTACTAGTATCCGAAGTTCCACTTTTGCTATCATTACTTGATTTGTTAACTATTGAATCAATATATCCTTTGTTTAACTGCGCGAGAGCAGAATATAATTCAGTTTTATTAAGAAAAATTATTTCTTTATATTTATCATCCATAGTTTCAGTATTTCCTTTCTTTATGGCACTTGACCATTAGCAATTCGTTCTGCTGCTTGGTTCATCTTGATATTTGTTTCGTATTGAGTATCAGGATCACCACAATAAGACCCTGCATCGTTCCATTGCGTCATCTTGTGACCATCAGTTGTGTAAGATGTGTATTCTTTGAAATTAGCAGGAACGTCATCAGGGCGCTGATCTTGTGAAGGCGTCGCTTGTTGCTGTGGCTGTGCAGGAGATTGGCGTTGAGTATTATTTTGTGCTGTGCTAGCATGTTGTGTGCTACTTACTTGAGTAGAAGATTGTTGATTGCTTGAATTACTATTTGCATTAGAAGAAGTAGAGCTTTGATTATCATTGCTTTGCTTCTTCTTTTTATTTTGCCTGTGTTTCTTGCTTAGTTGCTTCTTTAAAGAAGAATTTTCAGCTTTTAGGCTACTATCATTAGAAGTCTTTGTGCTTTTTGATTGCTGATTACTACAAGCTGCTAAGCTAACACCCGCTAGCAATGTGGCACATATTAAACCTATCTTTTTCATAAAATCCTCCAAATTATTTCTTGAATTGCTTTCCACAGTCCATACATACAAAATCAGTTTGATTTGTATTTTTACCTAGAAAGCCAGCGACAGCACCAATCCCACCGGTTAATACAGCGCCGCCGATAGCTTTCCCGGCAGAGAAGTTCTTATGATGTTGTCCTAATGGTTGAACGTTGCTACTACCGCAATAAGGGCAGAATAATCTTCCGGTGTTTTCTCGATTAATAGCTTCTAGTATTGCAGTGCTTGTCATCTGATTAATTTCTCTTTTAAGGTCAGCAGGAACAAAGTGCTTACGAGCTTTATCAGTATCGAAAAGTTTATTAACGTCTTGATAACAGATAAATTTATGGTCTTGGGTAAATCCTTTATCATCAAGAAATCCGATCTTATTTTTGCATACAAAGCATTTCATTAATCTATTTCTCCCCCGTATAGCTTTTAACGTCGATCACGCTTGGACGTATATTAATAATTTAAGATAACTTCTTTAACAATATTTTCATCGCGCGACGGGATATCGTTTTGGCGCATAAACTCAAGATAATTCACCGAGTGTGGATCATCGCCAGTGACGTCAATGTAATTAGAGAAAAGGTATTTAATCATAAATTTGTTAGCGCCATATTCCATTTTCATCTTCATAGAAATTGTTACATCATAAAGTTCTTTTTCGTCACGTTGCTTAGCAAGATGACCTAATTCATGAATTAAAACTGTTTTTTGCTGAGTTTCAGTTAATTTAGTATCTATGTATATAACTGCTTTCCCTTCTAAAATAGGTGGAAAAGCAATGCGTCCCGGGCAATCAAGGCTTCCATACATTACTACGGCATTCAATTCTTCGAGAAGTTCTTTCAACTTATTATCCATAAAGCAGGGCGACCTTTTACTCTTTATTTCTGAGATAACTTTCTAGTAAATCTTTCATTACTTTCTTATCATGTTCAGTAACGGGTTGGCCTTCGAATGACATAATTGTTCCGAGAGCTTCATCAACAGTCGCATTATGTACTTGATCTGCTTTACTCTTGCGCCCTAATAAATAATCAGTAGAAACATCGAAATAATCAGCTATTTTATTTAAGACTTTAGGGCTAGGCTTTCTTTTATTCGTTTCGTACATTCCTAAAGTGCTTGTTCCAATTCCTAATACTTTTGCTAATTGGAATTGTGACATATGATTATTTGTCCTTAAATCGGCTATTCTATTACCTATGGACATATCCTTCACCTTCTTATAATTACTAACTGTGATAATCATATCACTATTTGTGATGAAAGAAATATCAAAATAGTCACTAAAAGTGGTTGACTTATCACTATTAGTGATATATTATAATAGCCGTAAGATAAATCACTCTTAGTGATAAGGAGGCGATGTGATGAGCGTCACACCTAACAAAGTCTTAATTGATTTGAGACATGAAAAAGGTGAATCTCAGGCTCAAGCAGCTAAGAATATTGGTATTTCACAATCAATGCTCGCTATGCTTGAAGCTGGTTATCGTAAAGGCAGCGATGACACTAAAATCAAGATTGCTAACTACTACGATAAGTCAGTGGACACTATTTTTTTTGCAGTTAATTGTCACTCTTAGTGATAAGGAGGTAATCAAATGCAACAACTATTTAATTTTAACGGACAGCAAGTCCGCACAGTAACTATTAACAATGAACCTTACTTTGTAGGTAAGGATGTGGCAACGATTCTTGGATATAAGAAGCCTGAAAATGCCATTGCCAATCATGTAGAGAACGAGGATAAAACCACTACCCTGATTCAGGGGACTGGTTCTAATTACAAATCCAAGTCAGTAATTATCAATGAATCCGGCTTGTACTCATTAATTCTTAGTAGCAAGTTACCAACCGCTAAAGAATTCAAGCACTGGGTAACAAGTGAAGTTCTACCAGCTATTCGTAAACATGGTGCCTATATGACACCACAAACAATCGAAAAGGCTCTCCTTAATCCAGATACAATTATCAATCTTGCTACTCAGTTGAAAAAGGAACAAGAGCAACGTAAGCAACTTCAAGCAGAGAACGAACAGATGAAACCTAAGGCTTTATTTGCGGATGCGGTTTCTACAAGCAACTCAAGCATTCTAATTGGACAGCTTGCCAAAATCCTTCGCCAAAACGGAGTAAATATTGGGCAAAATAGACTGTTTGCTTGGATGAGAAAGAATGGCTACTTGGGAACAAGAGGAAGTAATCGTAATGTTCCTACTCAGCGTTCGATGGAGTTAGGACTATTCAAAACTAAAGAAACAGTAATTAATCATTCTGACGGGCATACAACTGTCAACATTACAACGAAAGTAACTGGCAAAGGACAACAATATTTCATTAACAAGTTCTTAAATGCACCAGTAATTGAAGCTTAGGGGGTGATCAGATGGAGATAATCAACGTAGACAAGGACGGGAACGTTATTCCTGACCTTTCAAAGAAAACAATTCCCAAGGATTTAAGCGATGTAATCGTTGAAATGATCTATGAAGCACGTTCTAAGGAGGTGATTTGATGTTAGGACTAGCAATTCCTTGGGTGGTAATTATGGTTTGCTTCTTAATTGGAGCAATCGTCAACGTTATCGAGGGCGAGAAGCTGAATGTGCTGAAAGAAAAGTACAGAAAGAAACATTAGGAGGTAAAGAAAAATGAAAGACGGAATGGAACGAATTAATCAACTGCTTGATGAGTATGATTTCCCATTAAATGCCATACAAATGGTACGGGAACGCTTAGGCGATTGGTTCATCAGTGGCGGTAAGCCGACTGATGGCTATGTTTGGCAACAAGCACGCTATCTTGAAAATCTAATTCGCTACGGACTAGCTGAACGAAAGGCGGTGATTGAATGAGCAAGCTGAGCGATTTTTTGTTAAAGCGACGTCATGAATTGCGAATGACTCAAGTTGAGTTAGCGCAATGGTTCAATCTTACTGACAGAGCAATAGCAAATTATGAGAAAGGAAGGCGTGAACCTAGCTTAGAAATTATGTTGAAGTACTCACGTGTCTATCACGTAAGTATTTACAAACTTGTGGACTTACGAATTGAAGATATTAAAGGAGGTGAAACAAATGACATTAACAAAAATAGTTAATTCTAAGCTCTTAGCAATGCTAATGGGCGCTTGGATAGCTTATTGCGCAGGCGTTGGTGATTATGGCGGAGCGGTATTCCTGCTGTTCTTCTATTCGCTGATGCTGTGGGATTTGAACGCAAAAAAAGCCACCGGATCCGACGCATCCGATGGCAATAGAAAACAAAATAAATATATTTAGGAGTTCATTATACCATGTTTGACGAAAAATTGAAAAAAGCAGAGGGATTTATCCTTCTACAAAATAATCTAATGAACGCAGTATTTGTTAAGCAAGCAACCCCCGTAGGTGATGTTGAAGCACTTACTCGCTATTACGAATCGCAACAAACTTTATCAAAACTATTTAATAAGCAAATGGGGTGGATGTAATGAACCTATCTGAAATCTTTGCCCGTAATTTGCGAGTTCGTATGGCAACGCTCAGTTTCAAAACAAGTGACTTGTACAAGATGACAGGAATATCAAAGACAACCATAATGGCTCTGGAATATGGGAAAAATAAGGGAGTTATGTTTGAAACTATCGACAAATTAGCAGTAGCACTTGAATGCAAACCAGAAGATTTTTTCAAACTAAATTGCGAATGGACTAGTAAATCACACACAAACAACTGGAAGAATGAGGTGGTCAAGTATGACTAATCAAGTAGCACAACAGCAGAAACCGACTAAGCTAACCGATCTTGTATTAGATCGTGTTAAACAAATGCAAGACACGCAGGACTTGTCACTACCCAAGAATTACAACGCTTCTAATGCGTTGAATGCAGCCTTTCTCGAATTACAAAAAGTACAAGACCGTAATCATCGGCCAGCCTTAGAAGTATGTTCTCATGACTCGATTGTTAAGTCCTTGTTAGATATGACACTGCAAGGGCTATCCCCAGCAAAAGATCAATGCTACTTCATCGTATACGGCAATGAGCTTCAAATGCAACGGAGCTATTTCGGTACTGTTGCAGCAGTTAAGCGACTGGATGGTGTTAAGAAAGTTAGGGCAGAAGTTGTTCACGAAAAAGATGACTTTGAAATTGGTGCTAATGAAGACATGGAGCTAGTCGTTAAGAGGTTCGTTCCTAAGTTTGAAAATCAAGATAATCAAATTATTGGAGCTTTTGCCATGATTAAGACTGATGAAGGTACTGACTTTACTGTTATGACTAAGAAAGAGATTGATCAGTCATGGGCACAAACACGTCAAAAAAATAACAAAGTACAGCAGAATTTTAGCCAAGAAATGGCAAAGCGTACTGTGCTTAATCGTGCCGCTAAGATGTTTATTAACACGTCTGATGATAGTGACCTTTTAACTGGTGCTATCAACGATACAACAAGCAACGAATACGATGATGAGCGTCGAGATGTAACGCCCGTTGAGGATGAAAAACAAAGTACTGATAAATTGCTAGAAGGATTTCAAAAGTCACAAGAAGCGAAGGCTAAGGGGGTAAGTAATGATGGCAACAGCAACGAAGGCAAAGAAACCAGTGAAGAAGTCGCAGACGGACAAACAGAACTCTTCAGCGAAGGGACAATCAAACCAGCCGATGAAGCTGACAGCTAATAATTACTATAGCCATGAGACCGATTGGCAATACATGAGCGTGTCACTGTTTAAGGATTTTGAAAAATGTGAAGCTCGTGCCTTAGCTAAGCTCAAAGAGGATTGGCAACCTGTATCTAGCCCTGTACCGCTTCTTGTTGGTAACTACGTTCACTCATACTTTGAGAGTGCAAAAAGCCATCAAGACTTTATTGAAGCTAACAAAAAAGAGTTAATGACCCGACCTACTAAAACTAATCCTAACGGACACCTTAGAGCTGAATTTAAGGGTGCTAATAGCATGATTCAAACGTTGCAAGCCGATGATATGTTCAATTACTTCTACGCTCCAGGCGACAAGGAAGTAATCGTAACAGGTGAGATTGACGGCTACTTGTGGAAAGGCAAGATTGACAGCCTTGTGCTTGATAAAGGCTACTTCTGTGATTTGAAGACCGTTGACGACATCCACAAGGGTCACTGGAACACTTATGAACATAGATATGTGCCATTTATTCAAGACCGAGAATATGACCTACAGATGGCCGTTTATCGTGAATTAATCAAGCAGACCTTTGGTAAAAAGTGCCAGCCACTTATCTTTGCGATCAGCAAGCAAACGCCTCCTGACAAAATGGCAATTGATTTTAACGGCGTTGATGATGATTACCAAATGCAAGCCGATTTAGACAAAGTGAAAGAACTACAACCGCATTTTTGGAAAGTGATGACTGGAGAAGAAGAACCTGTTCATTGTGGCAAATGTGATTATTGCCGTGAAACGAAGATGTTAAGCGGATTTATACATGCAAGTGAAATCGAGGTATAGAAACATGGCACGCGTTAAAAAAATTAAGATTAAAGGCTTCACGATCATTGATAATGACATAATCAATGATCCAAGAATGCACCTTAAAGCCTTAGGACTCTTTGCGTATATGTGGAGTAAGCCAGATGATTGGCAATTCTATATCAGTGAGATTGCTACACATTTTAAAGATGGTGAATCAGCTGTAAGCAGTGCGATGAAAGAGTTAATGGAACTTGGCTATTTGAAGCGAACTCAAAATCGGAAAGACGGTAAATTTTCAACGTATGATTATGTTCTCCAAGAAATACCGAAACCAGAAAATCACAGTTCGGTGCCGAAAGGCGATTTACCGAAACCAGAAAAATCGAAATCGGAAAAACCGATTCCGGAAAATCAAGGACTACTAATCACTGATAACACTAATACTGATTTAAATAATACTAATAAAGTGTTAAGTGATGCACAGCATTCCGTCAAAGATGTTTTCGAGCTTTGGCAAAACAACTGGGGATTTCCTAATGGAATTGCTCAACAAGATTTAACTGAGTGGACGAATAAATATGGAGCTGACTTAGTTCTTCATGTAATTACGTATGCATTAAGAAGAAATATAGCTTCTAAGGGCGCTGATCGCTATTTAGCAAAAACGTTTGAACGATACGATCAACAGTCAATTAAAACGGTGGAACAAGCTAAAAAGTCTGAACAACAACACGAGCAACAAATGAGCCGTGAATATCAGCAAAAGAGTGGCTCACGTAAACGTCAACCAATTAACGAACCAATGCCAGAGTGGTTCAAAAAGCAACAAGAAGAACAGCCTAACAAACAACACTACGAAAGAATTGATGATAGTGGGGATCCGATGCCACATGACTAAAGAAGAAGTGAAAAAGAAATGGGCTTCTACTCGGAAGCTATTAGAAGTAACTGATAGTGAATATAACGGTGTAACACAAGAAGCTGCTAACCTGCGTTTTATCAAAACTAAGCTACAAATAGCAGTTTATTATCTGCAAATGCTTGATGAGCATAATTGCGAGTATCAAGTACCTTGGAATAAAGAACAATTTAAATGGCTACTTAGAAAGCCTGTCGGGGATAAAAAGAAACAACAGGCTAAAGAATGGTGCCATCAGTGTTGTTTAATACGTGACAAAGCCTGCACCAATTGGAATTACAAGGAGGCAAAGACAGCATGAAAAACAATAGCTTAATTAAGCAGATTAATGATTTAATTTTTGCTCCAGAAGAGGAGATTGCATGGATTGGGTCAGCAGATGGCAAGCTTGCAATGAATTGGGAAGAATTTAGTTTTCATTTTTCTCAGCTCAATCATGATCCAGAAGACGCCAAACAAGAGTTAGCAGTTGATCTTGTAATCGTAATGAAAGATCACTCTTGGTACGAACGAAATTTAAATGACGGGGGCTGGATTCATAAGCGTATGCCCTACTTAGCTATAAATCACCAGCCTTTTAAATACGTTTCAGAAGCCGATAGCCCAAATGGCTCATGGCCCTGGAGTACGTTAGAAGAACTAAATGACTGTGAGGAGGTAGCGCAATGAGCACAGAAGTAAAAGTATTATCAACAAGCACAAGAACTAACTTAGAAGCATTGAAAATGTTAGCGGAGAAGAAAAATGATAACGATTGATTTAGATAATAAGTTTGCCATCGTCAGTGACGGCGAAGCGCTCAACATTGTTCAGAAAGATGGCAAAATGCGAAAGAACGGTACTCCATCGGGACAAAAGTGGTGGTTCAACACGTATGGCCAAGCTATCAAGTTCTACGAAAAGAAAGTTGACGCTGGAAGACCTATTCATTCATTGCGAGAACTAGCCAAGCAAATAGACAGCGGATATAAGCGTATTGAAATCATGGTAGATCAAAAACTGAAAGAGGCGGGGATTGAATGAGCAAGCGTACTCGTAAGCGACAAATCATGAAAGCAAAATTAATGAGCCTGCCGCCTTATCAAAGAAAGCGATACAAAGCACTAAACATAATTGCTAATGCGATTTGTTCCTGTGGAATATCGATAAATGAGCTATCAAAATCAAAGAAACACCATAGTGTGACGAATCGAAAGAGGTGGAAGTAATGAAGCAATTACCGTTATGTGTGGGGATTGTCTGTGTAACGGCAATTATTATCACAATAATTATCTGCAAGGTTAGCCTTGAAACAATATTTAGTCTGATTATTGGATTGATGATTATTGCTTTTGTAGTTGCCAACTTAATTGATTTATAAGGCGGTATGAAGAGCAAGACGAAATGGAGTGTGTTTATAAAGAATGATAAAGCTGTATAGAGTTAACGCTTTTTTTGATAGCTATATTGTTAAGGCTGCTAATGAGGAAAGAGCTAAAGAACTAGCTTGGTTTAATGAGATGGAAGTAATATCTGAATCGTGGATAGATGAATATGATGTTCAAGAACTAGACATTAAGAATATGAACGTTGAAGAGGTCATATCTGGAGGCAACTAATGAAATTAACTGAAAAGCAAAAGAATTGCCCGTATTGCCATCACAAAAAGAATATTGTCAACATACCGGGATTGTGTGTCTCAATAGATCCTAAGGTCTCTAATGGCAACTTAACTATCAAATATGATGCATCGAACAAAGACATGACAGATAACAATATTGTCATTGGAGATGACGATGGCTATGTGTTTGGCGGCTGGAATTTAACTATTAATTGTTGCCCTATGTGTGGTCGACCACTGAACGAGGAGGAAAAATAATGACAAAAGAAGAAATATTCAATGATTTTATCAAAAAAGTAAAATGGGACAACTTCCAAATTATTAATGTATGCAGAAGCAACAGAGACAATGTTCAATCATTTAGTTTTGAAATTACTGATAAACAAACTGCCACTAACATTGAATTAGCTAATAAACTTTCAAAAGAGAATGCGGAAGTTGCAGGCAGAATGAATCGACTAGATGAGTTCATGCACACAGACGAGTACAACCGATTAAGCGATAAAGAGCAGCGCTTAATGATTATTCAGTACAACGCTATGCAAGTGTATGCTGATGTACTTTTGCAACGGATTGATGAGATTAAGGAGCGTTTGTAATGCACTTTTATCTAGTTGATGATGACAACTCATCTAAAGTCATTGTTGCTCATTCAAAGGATGAAGCTTGGCGTGCTGCTTCTAAGCGTGATTTTGGAGATCCTGTTGATCCAGAAGCATTCTATGAAATTACTATGTTGGCGCCAAATCACTATAAGAAGGCGCAAATTATTGTGGAAGAAAGGTGATCGCTTAATGCTACACAAATATAAAAAGATAGTTCCAATTAAGGCTGAACAGTTCGATGGGTCAGATGAAATGATGAAGAAATATTGTATTACCGATGATGGCTTTGGTGAAACCTTTACTTTTCGGAAAGATAATAATTGTTTACCGCTAAAACGTGGTTGGTGGATTGTTAATCTTGGGAAGATTACCGTATTTGATTATACATTCACTGATTGGAAAACAATGAGTGATGAAAAATTTCGTAAAACTTATGAGAGGTGCGACTAATGATTAGATATGATGGCGAAGTTGTCTACTCTGAGTCAGGGAGTGGCATTAGAGCAAACAACCGGATGCTTTTTAACGAAGCGCAGGTATCAGCGATTAAAGCAATCACTAATGGTGAGTTCAAGCGCCAAAGTGATTTTGGCACAGTTTACGTTGTCAAAGATCAACTAGTAGATGATTACGGTGTTTTAGAGATTATCAAAGTCTTTGAGCAATTAGATGATGCGCAGAAATATGTGATGGCTCATCCACGAGCTGCGTTGTTGCCAAGAAAGGTGATCAAGCATGGCAAAGTCAAAGAGCAAAAGTAAAAACCGCCGACGCAAGAAGCGTCAACGGCGAGAAGAAAATAAATTAAAGCGGGAGGAAAAGAATGATTAAGGATTTATTGAAATACATTCCTCTGGTATGTTTTACAGCAATTATTATCACGGAAATTTTATGTGGCTTTGATAAGCACATGATTGGATATGCAGTCTTTGGATTGTTTGTCTTACTAATGTTTGGAGCTGTTTAATGAAAAAAGACGCTCTACTGTGAGAGCGCCCTTGAGATATATGTATAACAAAATAATTATATCACAAGGGGAGTAGGGCAAGTGAATAGCATATTTGAAAAGTATAAACGTGATGAATCGTGCGACATGGCTCGTGAATGGTTGTCTAAATATTGGTATTGGAGAGATGAAGCCGAAAAAAAGAAGATTACGCTAGGATCGCCTGATTTTGACGGACAGCCTAAAGCAAAGACATATGATCCTGACCGTCGTATGATCGATTGGACAAATGCACAAAACGAATGGAGGAGACGTGAACTAGTTCTCAAGTACATTGCTTCAAAGGGAGACGAGCATGAATTATATGCGCTTATACTGGATAATCGCTTTGTTCATCATCATCGCTCAATAACAGAGGTAAGAATGAAACTGAATATCTCTGAGCGTACTTTTAACCGTATGCAGAAAGAAGCATTGTGGGAAGCAGCGAGGATAATTCCTACTAATGTTTTAGTTGAAAAGTAAAGTGGCGGTGTTTTGGCGGTAAAATGGCGGTACTTTGGCGTGATTTTCAAGAAAAACAGCCTTATTATGGTATTGTCGAATGATTACGAAAACGACTTTACTTTTCAAATAACGTGCCCGAGCAAGCCTTTAACTGCTCTACGTATTTTCAAGACTCATTACTATACTCACAATAGGGATCTCTTGTTAAGCGTAGGAAGTGTGGAATCCGGTAACCAAGCCGACGCGATGGTGGCAGATGACCATAATCCACGTAGGGTATTAGCTATGGAAACGTTGATACCCAGTAAATCATGATTTATGTTTAAGACTGGCACTCACCTTCTATATGTTTTCTAATACTACAGTGATGATTGATTCTTAGGTGGAGTGTTTATAATACGAGTGTGTGCGAATTTCTCAAAATAAAACCTTAATAGAGTGTCAGTCCTTTATGCGAATATGCAAATTAGATGCCAAGTATCCTGGAGTAGTCCAATACTTGTGGGGGCAGTTCCCAATATTCGCAATTGCAGTGCTTTACGAGTCGCACTGCTTGCTGAGATCCAAGATGGGCACACAAGGTCTCGTGTGACAAAAGTGTGGTTTGAATCCACCTCTCGGCTTTATCACGGCAAACTAAACTATGATAGGAGATGAAAGCTCCTCTTTCGTAATTACATAGTACTTTTTTGTCCAAGCCGTGATTTAATACAGAGATGCAAAGAGCAACAAAATTCAAAAACGATTAGTGGATGCAAGCATTTCTGTATTATGCTGATAAAAGGTAGGGCTGAATACCCTAATGGCACGGTTCGATTCCGTCCATCAGCATTCAAGGCTCATCTACTTTTTAAAACAATCAACGAAAGGAGGAAGCACCTACTTGCTATGATGTTCTTCTATATGCCTTGATGTAAAGTCTCCAATCTACGGGGGCTTTTTTTAATATATGAAAGGTGATAATTATGAGCAAACATATCACGGTTAAAGAAGTAAAAGATATTGTTAATTCATTTAGTGAGAATGCAGATTGGGAGGGAATGCATATGGAAGAAGACGATATGTATGAGGATGTGCTTAGGGCGATTGCTGACGGTGATCCACATTCAAAACTGCTAGCAAGAGAGGCTCTGAAGTCAAAGAATGTTAAATTCACTCGGTGGTATTCATGAGAACGACTAAGAATTGGGGCTTTACTAATAGTGGAGCCGAATTATATATGTTAGCTCATGCTGAACGAACGAGAAAGGAGCTTGAACGTGAGTCTACTAGATCAAATCAAAACACAAGCAAGTATCACCGACAGCGTTCTAGTGTCTTTCAGCATGGGGAAAGATAGTATTGCAGTGATGGATTTATGCTTCAAATACTTTAAGCACGTACAACCATTTTTTATGTATATGGTGCCAGGGCTTCAATTTCAAGAAGAAGCACTAGCAAAGTATGAGCATCACTACAATACGCATATTATCCGTGTACCGCATTTTGAGACGGCAGACTTTTATCGTTATGGTTCCTTCCGTGATCCGGATTACAGCGTGCCACGTGTCAAAATACGAGGTATCTATGCTTATTTGCGTAAGCAGACCGGCATTGCATGGATAGCTGGCGGTGAGAAGATTAACGACTCAATTGTCCGTAGAGCCATGTTAAAACATTCAGGGAGTATAGACACTCAACGAGGACGTTTTTACCCTGTAATGTACTGGACGGACAAAGAAGTTAAGCACTACATCAAAATGAACAAGCTACTGTATCCAAAGTTCAATCGTGAATTAGGATTTAGTTTTCATTCATTAGCCGGTAAAGAACTATCAGCAATCAAAAAGATATACCCGCAAGACTACGAGAGGATACTTAAATTCTTCCCGGAAGCGCAGGCGGGTGTTTTACAATACGAGGCTTACAAGAAAGGAGGAGATGAATAATGGCACGGCAACGAGTTATGTCTGAACAGCAATACCTTAATAGCAAAGGTGTAGGTAGTGCTGTGAGTGATTATATGATGGATAAGACAGTCGTGCGTAAGTCTGCATACCATCAGCGTCAAGACGAAAGATCACGAAAAGCCTTAAAGCAGAATCAAGATCAGTATTATGCCAAGCGTAATCAAGCTAGACGAGAATATCGGCGTTTAGTTTCAAGTGGCAAAGTAAGAGCACCCACTCAAGCAGAAAAAACGTGGAATACGGCTCATGGCTTGTCTGAAAATAGATCAGTGCAAGCGGCCCGACGTGTTCTTGCTAAGCATGGTGTTGATTGGAAGACGGGTAAACGTATTGCTCCAGCAAGGGGGCGTGGATTGTGGCCCACTTTTACTCACAAGGGCTCTTCTGGCAAGTCAAGCGGATAAGAGGTGAAGTTAAGTGGCAAAGCGTAAACAATTGCAGTCGTTCGAGTATGGGACAATCACCCGTGACAAGGTTAAATTAGCTGATTACAATCCTCGTATCATTGATGAGAGCAATTTAAAAGAATTAACTAAAGGATTACGTACGTTTGGCTTAATCAAGCCGCTAGTAATTAACAAGCGCACTGGTAATCTTGTTGAAGGCCATCAGCGAATAGCTGCAATGGATAAGATGTATCGCAAGAAAGATTATGAAATTCCAGTAGCATACATTGATGTTGACGAGAAAGAGGAAAAGACGCTCAACGTCCAACTCAATAATCCATCAATGCAAGGTAGCTGGGACTTGGGCGCCTTAGCCGACTTGAACGCTGACGGGATTAACTGGGACGATATGGGCTTTAACAAGGCTGATATTGATTTTATGTACGATGGTGAGGTCGATTTTGATGGAGATGCTAGTGATGAACTTAATGGTGTTGCTGATGGTGATAGCAGCATGGATGAACAGTCGGTGGTAAGTAAGCGCGACACTCCATTCGATGAAGAAGTCGAAGATGAGAAAGACAAGCTTGCTGATATGTCCGAATTAAACGACGAGGACGGTCTAGAAGAATTTAATAAGAAAAAAGCTGAGTTTCGTCATAAGGATAACGACAACACGATCATTAACTTCTATACCAAAGTAGTATTTCCTAGCAATGATGCAAAGAAGGACTTCTACAAGAAAGCCAACATACCAGCCAATGAAGAGTACATAACCTTTGACCAAGTTAAACGATACTTTGATAATTAAAAGTGAGGTGTAATCAATGGGACGCAAGCCGTTAATTGATGAGCATACCTCCGAAAAAATGCAAAGCTATTTAATGGCTGGTGTGTCACTTAAAGATGCCTGTACGTTGCTGGGTATCGGTTACACCACATGGAATGATTATGAGCGTAAAAATCCAGATATTCGGAGGAAAAGGAAACAATGGCAGGGCATGCTTAAAGCTAGAGCAAAGATGAATATTGCTGAACATGTTTTTGGGAACAAAACAAAAGGCATCGAGCCGAGTGCTGAATGGAGTAGATACTTACTTGATTCTATTACTGCGCAAGAAACTAAGAATGTTCAGAACGCCTTGTCGCGCGCTAACGCTCGTAAGATTAACGCAGAAACAAAGCGGATCGAAGCTGAAACGAAGCGACTTAACTCAAACGATGAGGGTATTACTAAGATTGTATTCAGTGATGACTTAAAACCGGATAAAGAGGACGATAGCAAACAGAAAGGAAGTGAAGACGATGGAGCAGACACTAAGCCTAAGTAAAATTGTTGGCGGTGGCTATTATGACTTTTGGCATGATAAGCACTTTTACCGCGTTGTTAAGGGCTCGCGTGCTAGCAAAAAGAGCAAAACAACAGCGCTCAACATGATTTACCGGCTGATGAAATATCCTTGGTCTAACTTGCTTGTTGTACGACGCTACTCAAACACTAATCGACAGTCAACCTATGCGGATCTCGTGTGGGCTATCCATCGTTTCCATGCTGAGCATCTTTTCAAATGCAATCCATCCATGCCGGAGATAGTCTATAAGCCAACAGGTCAACGGGTTATCTTTCGTGGGCTTGATAAGGCGTTAAAACTTACTTCAATCACTGTTACGCACGGGTATTTATCATTTGTGTGGATTGAGGAAGCTTATGAAATTGAAAATGCTGATAAATTGGAAACGTTGCAAGAGTCTATTCGTGGTCGGATTGATGTTCCTGGGGCCTTTAAGCAGATTACAGTGACTTTCAATCCTTGGAATGCTCAACATTGGCTAAAGCGGACGTTCTTTGATCCGGAAACACGTAAAGCTGACACGTTCGCCCAAACAACCACTTTCAGATGTAATGAGTGGCTCGATGAACAAGATAGGCAACGCTACTTGGATTTGTATAAGACCAATCCTCGACGTGCTAAGGTGGCAGCAGATGGTGACTGGGGAGTAAGTGAGGGCTTAGTCTTTGAAGATAACGTTGAACGTGTTGAATTTGACCCACAAGAAAAGCTGACCGAATGCGGGCACGCTGGATTTGGGCTTGATTACGGCTTTGGTGGTGACCCGAATGCGTTTGTAGCATTGGCAATTGATCCAAAGAGCAAGAATATTTGGATCTACGATGAAATGTATACGTATCACCAAACAACGCCACATATTGCCGACTGGCTCAAAAAGAACGGCTATCAGCACGCTTCAATTTATGCTGATTCTGCTTCACCAGAGCGCACGCAACAGCTTTTAGACTTGGATATAGATAATATTCAATCTGTTGTTAAAACGCCAATAGAAGCTGGAATAGATCAACTATGGCAATACAAAATCCACGTTCACCCGAAATGCAAAAACATTTGGAACGAGTTCAATAATTATGTGTTTGATACTGACAATATCGGTAACACACTCAATCGCCCGAAAGACGAGAACAATCACGCAATGGACGCGTTGAGGTATGCGGTACGTCAATATATGGATATGTATGATGGCTCGATGGGCGTTGATTGGGGTAATCAGTATCACATCGCTAGAGAAATGGGGCTTGATATTTAATGCAAAACACAATTCCACAACAACATCGCTTTGATTTGGAAGCTAACCGAGAATATCAAGTTCCGGTTAGCTATTTTAATACGATCAAAGATTATCCAATGCAACTATACGAAACAGCTTATAAGTTCATTCGTCACCACATCGACAGAGAAGTGCCACGATTAAAAGAACTTATGCGCTATTACTATGCTGATACGAAGATTAAGAAATGGGCTGGGTCACCTAATCCAGACAATGCGCATAATCGGGTGTCAACAGGCTTTGCACGCTACATTACCAATATTCGTGTGGGTTACTTCATGGGTAACGATATTCAATACAAGATAGCGACTGATGATGACAGCATGAAGTCATTATCCGCAAGGCTTGATGACTTACTTACTCATTACAACGACAATGCAAACACGCCTTACATTGATGAAATGCTGAAAAAAGATTTATCAATCATGGGTCGTGCTTATGATCTTGTCTACGTTAACGAAGGTGAAACAACGTTAAACTTAGCAAAGATTGACCCGACAACGTGTTTTGTTGTTTATGATGATTCAATCAAGGCTAAGCCGCTGTTTGCTGTTCGCTACTATCAGACAGGTGTTTTAGATGAGTTGCTACGTGAGAATTACGAGATTTACACTGATTCGATGGTCTATCGCTATCATTCAGATGGCGGATTGCCTGAGACTAACTCACCAGTTAACAGCGTTGTGTTTGACAGTCAAGAGCCGTTATTCTTTGAACGGGTACCGTTGACAGAATATAAGAACAACGAAGAGCGTTTAGGCGATTGGGAGCCTGAGATTGATCAGATGGACGCACTAGACAAGGCGATTTCCACGATGGCAAACTTCCAAGAAGATTTTAACGATGCTGCTATGGTAGCAACTGGTCGCTTTGCTAATAAGACTAAGCCAGTCTATGCAAAAGATAAGCAAGGTAACGTTCAGATGGGTAAAGATGGTAAGCCAGTTGTATTGGTACCACCTAGACCGATCATTGATCCTAAACATCACATGTTTTACCTAGAGCCTTACATTGCACGTACTGGACTGAGTGAAGGACAGCGTACAGTCGTAACTCCTACGCTTCAATACATCACAAAACAATATGATTCCGCCGGCTGGTCTACTTACACCAATTTCTTAATCAATGAAATTCATAAGTATACCAACACACCGAACGTCAATGATCCTAACTTTGCTTCTAACGCGTCCGGTGTAGCAATGAGTTACAAGTTATGGGGAAGCGATCAAGAGCGCAAGATACAAGAAGCACTATACAAGCGTGGTTTACGTGCTCGTATTAGTGCTTGTATTGCTTACTGGAACAAAATTAATGCTTTGCCCGGTGAGAATGATATTTCTGTGCTTGCTGATATGGTCAAGCCTAACTTTGATCCTAACTTGCCAAAGAATGACGAGGAGACAGCGCAACTTGTACAAACCTTATCTGGCATTCCGGGACTTGAAAGTATGAAGTCATTGCGTGAGATTACGCAACGCATTACCGGTGTATCACCTGATGATGAGCAACAGCGGATTGATGATGAAGCAGAGGAAGAAGCCAAAAAAACAGACGACTACAAGAAAGGCCGAATTGGTATTGGTGAAGTATTTGCTACTGGCGAATCTGCACAAGTTGAACAGCCAAAGGGTGATAAGTAATGACGGATAAAGAATGGTTTGACCAGTTAGACAAGATATTTAATCCGAATAGTCCTAGTGTGCAAGCATTACGTGACGCTGTTGAACGTGCAGAACATAAACAAGAAGTTACTTTTGATCATTTTTTCAATAACGGTTTGAAGTGGAATGATAAAGCGAACCCAGCAGACGTTAAAGCGGTATTCGACGCTTTACGTGAGTTACGCAATATAGCTCATACACCACAGCAGAAAGCCGTTGTCGGTGCTTTGCTGAACAATTTACCGTATAAGACTAATCTTGACGTAGCAAAGCTTACAAGCCGAATTAACATTGCCATGCTTGGGCTTGACGTTGCTAAGAAGCTGCAAGCTGAGCAAACAGAAATTGTTAATAAGGTGACTGAATTAACTGGTAAACAACACGGCGGATATAATACCCAACTGAGACGCCGTGCCTTGCTCCGTGTCGCCACACAAACGGGTAATGATACAGATACATTGCCACTCATCTTTAAGCACGCACAACGCCTCTCAATGGATTTAGATAAGGTGATTGATTTTCAAGTTAAAAATCACATGAACCCCAATTCATTAAAAAAGGCAGCTAAAGAAGCGCTAGAAGGTGACAAGCAGTGGAATTATAACTCTGATAAATGGCGGTCAACGGTGCAGAAACGTTACATGCACACGAAAGCAAATCTTGAGCGAATATTTGTTACTGAGGCAAAAGTAAGCCAGATGAAAGTAACCGCAAAAAGCCTGAAAAACAACGGCTACAAGTACGTTAAAGTGGTGAGCCGTCACAGTACCAACGTTTGTAAGTATTGTGAGGGAATGGACGGGACAAAAGTTAAGATCGACAGCATTGTAGTCGGTATCAACGTACCACCATTCCACCCACGTTGTGCATGTAACATCATTCCTACTGAAACACCAGTTAAGGAAGCGCTAGAGGACTTAGGATTGTGAGGTTGACTATATGGATAATGAAACTTTTATTAAAATGGCAAAACAACGTTTGTTCGCAGAACTACATCCAAATCGGCAAATGTCACGCCCAAACGAAGCGGGTATGTATGTTTCTTGGCTGTGTAAAATTGGCAAAAACAACAAATGTGTAATTGGAATCATTGGGAGCGATGATTATTACGAGATTAGTTATTTCAGTGACGAAGGAGTTTTTGTGATGGATCATTACTCGTTGAAAAAGCATAAATACATTTAGCGACTATTCAAACGGATAGCCGTTTTTATTATGCCTTCAAACGTGCTGACAGGCGTTAAAGAGCGGACGGGTTTCCTCGACGGAGGTTAAACGGAATTCATCGACGGATGTAAAACGGAGGTATTGATAATGGAAAACGAAAATGAAGTTCAAACTCAACAGCCTGTACAAGAACAGGATAATCAGCCAACTCAAAACGAGGGGCAAGAAGAGAAGCCTAAAGTAGAGTTCACACCTGAACAACAAAAAGCTATTAGTGCTTTGCTTGATTCCAAGATTGCTAAGGAACGAATCAAAGCAGATCAAGAAAAGCAAGATGCCATCGATAAGGCTATTGCACGTACTAAGATGTCTGCTGAAGAGCGAGCTAAAGCGGAACAAAAAGACCGTGAAGACGAGTTCAATCGCAAGCAACAAGACTTAGATCGTCAATTACGGGAAGTAAAAACTAAGTCAACGTTGATCGATAAGGGTATTACTACTGATCTACTACCGCTCGTTATGGGTGCTGATGATGATGAAACTTCACAACGTTTGGATTTATTAGATCGATACGTTCAAAAGAAGGTACAAGAAGCCACTGAAAAGCTTATGAGAGGTAAACAAAATCCAATCAATGGCAACAGTGGCTCTAACGTTTCTCTTAGTGATAATCCTTGGTCTGCACAATCATTCAATATCACTAAGCAACAAGAAATTTTTAATCAAGATCCAGAAAAAGCCCGGCAAATGATTGCACAAGCACAACCCAAGCAGGGCTTTTATGTTGGAAAAATAAATTAAGGAGTGAATAGTAAATGGCTGATATTCAACAAGCTACACAATTAGCAAATATGCAAATTCCCGAAGGTTGGGCCGCCTACCAAGCTCAACAGTCGGTGGAACAAGACCAATTCTTTCAATCTGGTGTAATTCAAGCGGTACCTAGTATTGCTTCTGCTTTTACTGGCGGTGGTAAGTTGGTAAACATTCCAATGTTCAAGCCTCTTGAAGACGTAGCACCACAAAACATTGA
Source organism: Limosilactobacillus reuteri subsp. reuteri (assembly GCF_000016825.1). Lineage (NCBI taxonomy): Bacteria > Bacillati > Bacillota > Bacilli > Lactobacillales > Lactobacillaceae > Limosilactobacillus > Limosilactobacillus reuteri. Next base: position 891,090 of record NC_009513.1, read on the forward strand.
TGATACCAAGGACATTGCGCTCAATACAATTGGTACTCAATTAGCACAAGCCCGGCTTTATGGTTTCTTACAAGCTTGGAGTGCTACTGACCTTTCCGGCGAATTATCTGGAACTGATCCACTTGGCAACATTGGTACTTCTGTTCAAACTTACTGGCGTCATATTAACGAAAAGATTCTTTTGGGCACTATGGATGGTGTTTATGCTTCAGATAGCATGAAAGACAAGAATCAATTTAATGCTGCTGATAATCGGCGAAGTGATAACACATTCTCACTTAAAAACTTTAATGAAGCACGTTTCCAATTAGGTGATCGTTACCGTGATCTTGCAACTGTTGTAGTTCACTCAAATATCTTGAAAGAATTACAAAATGCTAACATCACTGATCCAAAGACTGGTAACACTATCTTAATCAACGGTAATCAATTACCAACTCAAATTTCAGCTCCAAACCCTGGTGACTCTATTAAGGGTGTACGAGTAATCGTTGATGACACAATGCCTGTAAAAGATGGTGTATATACTAGCTACTTATTTGCTTCTGGTGCATTTGGCTGGTCTGAATTGCCAACTCCACGTGCTGCCGAAACAGGTCGTGACGCATTACGTTTCCAAGGTGTTGATTATCTTATTAGTCGTCGTCGCTTTGTATTGGCTCCACAAGGTATGAGCTGGAATGAATCAGCATTTGCAGCAGATAATCCTAATAAGCCATTCCCTGGTATGGAAGATTTAGCAAATGGTAAATACTGGAACCGAGTATTTGATCCTAAGATTATGCCTTACGTTAAGTTCACAACCACTGACGAAGCAATTAAGCAAGGTACAACGACACCAACAGCGCCTACTAAGTAATGAGGTGATTGAATGGCTGAACTAGACGCAACGAACGATATTCAGCGTATGCAAACTTTATTAGGAATCGATTTAGACGATGCCGATAAAGGACGTGTTGAAGCTTATATCGTGCAGGCTAAGCAAGCCATTATGGTTTATATCCGCAAGTATCTTGACGACAATAATTTCCCTACTGAGTTAAATTACTTAGTCGATCAGTTAACGTTAGCAAAGTACAACAAGTTTCACAACGAGGGTATGAATAGCATTTCAGAAGAAGGGCTATCAATGACCTTTAACTCTAATGACTTAAAAGACTATTTACCTGACATTGAAGCTTGGATTGATTCAACTGGTAAGGGTGATTTAACTGGAAATGCAATCGGGTGGTTCTAATGCGATACGATCAGACGGTTTATTTGATTACTGAGACAGCCAACGATGGTGATGACCTCAACTTTGAGGGCACGACAACCGCTAAAAAGGTCAAGGCTAACGTTAAGCGAACGAACCTAACACTAGGAAATGGTGAAATGTACGATGCCACTATCGTTCGAGTATTTGGCGAATGTGAAGCAGATGAGATTGGCTTTGCTGATTATGACCAAAACAGTGGCAGAGGTGCCAGGAAGATTCAGAAAGTCGGACGGCACTTCAATCGCACTGATTTCTACATCGTCAACAGCGAGGTGATCTTCAATGCCAAATGATAGCTACGAGAACTTACCACGTGTTAATTTCTCTGTTAATACTAGCGATTTTGAACGTGCAAGAGCCGTCGCTCAAAACTTAGCAAGAATGGGAATGCCTGAGGCAATGGACGAGTTCAATCGTGAATACGCTAGGGCAAAGGCTGCTAGTAAAATCTTTATCCGCAATGCGGCTGCTGAAGAAGTAGACGAAGCGCAAAAGATTGAAAGTCAAAAGGTAGGTCACAGCAAAAGCGGTTATGTGCCTACTGGGACGCTACAAGGCAGTATCACGCCCCAATTTAGCGAAGATGGTATGAAAGTTAGCGTCGTGCCCCTTGCAACTGCTGAGGACGCTGAAAAAGCCCGTAAGCAGATCAGTCAAGGAGTGAAGAAAATACGCAAAGTTAATAAGCCGTCAAAGAATGAAGACGCTTATTACTATGGTACTGCGGTGGAATTTGGCAAAGGGAGAAATCCTAAAGAGCCATTTATGAAACCAAGTGGCGAAAAGGTAGCCGCTCATCTTGATAAGAAGTTTGAAGATACAATGCGACAAGCATTAGAGTAGGAGGCAATATGGGCCCAGAAGCAGACCTAATTGTGCAGGTCAAAAAGGCTCTTCATCAGGTAAGAGCCCCCGTTTATTACGACGGGCAAAAGCACGATGCTGAATATCCACAAGTGATTATTGATTTAAGCAATATTCAAAATGAGCCTCGCTCCTATAAAGGGATTGAGGAAACTAAACTCACCATTTCTGTGGATGTTTACAGCAAAATAGAAAGGCTTGACATACTGCTAGATATTAGCAATCAAGTCAGAAACATTATGCAACAAGTACGATGCGCACACTGGCGATCAGAATTTGACGATTACAGCGTGCGTATTTTAGTTGATGAGTCATACCAAGGAGAGTCGCTTAAAAGAGCGGCTTTTTTGTTTGACTTCATTACTTACGGAATAGCAATCAAGAAAGGAAATGATTAAAAATGGCAGGATTTACAGCGAGTGACGCTAATATCGATCCAAATTCTATGAGCTTGGCGGACAAAATTGTCTACGGATGTATGTTCGAGTGGGATAAGCCAGAAGATAAGATTCACCTTCTAGGACTTCAGGCAGCTACTTCAACTACTGATAACTTGGCATCACAAGCAGTTAACTTAAAAGGCGGTTCAATGCATGCTCCAGGTGCTACAACTGAAACCTTTGTTGTTGATAGCTACTGGCGCAAGATTGATAACTACATTCAACGCAGTTTACGGCGCTGTGTTCATGAAAAAGTACGTTTAGGGATTTTTCGTTTCGACTTTAATCGAATGAGGAAAGACCCTAAAGATCCAACTAAATTTATTGTTCCCGGTTTGTTTGGAAAGGCATATCCAAACGGGGTGCCACAAACAGAAGCGGTTAATAACTTGCTTCACTCAAACATCACTTACAACATCGATGGTGAAACACAAGAAGGTGTGACTGGTCAAGATGAAATGGAACCAGCACTTTATCAGATTGGATTAAAACTCTACACATACGCTCATAATACCGATATGGGTGGCACTATGGACCCTATCGCTGATCCAATGGACGTTTATTCACAAAACAACGGTGGTTCAACAACACCAGCACAACCTAAGTAATTTCAGGAGGAATTAAATCATGCAAGCATTAACAGTTCAAGTAAACCCACAAGCACAACCCGCAGTATTCACTCCAAAGCTAAACTATGGCTTTTATTTACAAACACGAGACGATAAATCATTAGCAAAGAACGGCCAAGACGGTTTTTCAGCATTAGTGAACGGTTTGCTTGATGAGAACGTCGATATGATTATCGCTGCTTATCATCATTCTTTTGCATGGTACAATCGTTCTCAACCATCAGCAACAGCCGTTGAAGAAGCACTTGAAACGGCGATGTTTAACGATGAGAAGGCTACCGATGAAGCTTTTGACGATATTCTTAAGTCATTGCAAGCTAATGATTTTTTAGCCCGGAAGTTAAACGAGTTTATCAAGAACAACGACAAGCTAACAGCTACAATGAAGAAACATATCGAATCCATGACGGACGAAGACAAGAAAGATCAAATGGAGATTGGTATGACCCAAATCGACGATTCAACAACGAAGCTTCAACAGTTGATGACCCCACAAGAATCATCGCCGAAGCAAGACGAATCGGACTCACACCTGTTGAACTAAAAGAATTAACACCGAAGGAGTTTAAAGCAGTCCAGCGAGGCTACCAACTCCATTTAGTTGATCAAAGAGACTTAACTTTATTCGCTAAAACGGTGCCACAACAGACTGTTCCGTTTGAGCCTCAACAATCAATAGCCGACTTGATTAAGCAGTTGCAAGAGCGTAATCAAGCTATCGGTAAGGATATTGCTGAGGGACGAGATGAACAGCCACAGGTTCCGAAGAAAACTATCGCAAGTCAATTGCTAATGGAAATGCTGGGAGGAGGGTAGTTCATGAGTAGTCCAGTTGTTGCAAAAGAGTTTCTTTGGAAATTCCGTGATGAAATTACACAAGGCGTCGCTAAAGCCCGTCAAGCTATGCAAGAAGCAGTTTCCGTAGCTAAAGAAGCAGGTATGAAAGTATCTGATACTGGCGAAGATTGGAAAAAGATGGGTAACGATGCTGAAAACTCTGCTCGTAAAGCCTCCCAAGCAGTTAAAGAATCAGCAAATGCTTCTCGTGAAAGTATTGAGAAAGTTAGGGTGCTAACAGAAAAGCTTAATGACACAGTTGCCCGGATTCCGACTTCAAAATCTTTCAACTTAAAAGCAAAATTTGATGATAATAAGCTAAAAACTTTCTCTAGGAAAATTCACGATATTCCTAAACAGAAATCCTTATGGTTGAGGATAAAAGACGGCTTTTCTAATTATCTGAAAAACGCTCAACAAGATGCTGACAATACGAAAAAGTCATTCTCTAATCTAAGAGAAGTAATGACTGGTACTTTCTTAGGAAATGCTGTTCTTAACGGTATTCATGGAATTAGTAATGGATTAAAAGGTCTCATTGCTACTGGGTATCAATATACCCGACAACAGCAAACAATGATCGCTAGTTGGAATACGTTAACTGGGTCTGCTTCTAAAGGTCAAGAAATGGTCGACATGACCAACAAACTTGCTATTTCAGCTCAGAACTCAACTGAAATGGTTAATGACTTAAATCAAAAGTTTTACGCTGTCACGAATAGTGCTGGTAAGACTAAAGACTTATCGCAAGCTGTCTTAACCTTGCAAGATGCGTTTAATCAAAGCGATGCTTCTATTGAGAATTTCTCAACTCAATGGGCACAAATGGTCGGTAACGGTAAAGCAAGTGCGCAAGATATGTTATCAATTCAGAACGTATTTCCAAAGTTCCGGCAAGAATTGTTAGCTTATGAACGTGATGCAACCCATAACAAAAACCTAACCATGCAGCAGATGAACGACATGATGAGTCAAGGAAAAATTAGTTCTAAGGCTATGAATGATGTTCTGATTGGCATGGGTCATAAGTACCAAGATGCTACAAAGAACTTCACCAACACTCTTGATGGTATGGGGCGGATTATCAAGACAACGGCGCCACGATTACTCGGCGCAATGGTCGAACCGTTTACCAAGGCGCAAAATCCAATTTATAAAGCTGTTTCTAACTGGGTATCTGATCCTAGAACACTAAAAGAGTTTCAGAACGCTGGGAAGAATATTGCTAACACTTTTAATAGCACATTGAATGGCCTGTCAACGGCATTTCATGGGCTAGGTCAAGTTATGGGACCCGTTATGAAGTCATTCGGAAGCGGTGCTTGGGTCGGATTCTCTACGACACTTAAAGTCATTGCTGAAGGGCTTGTAACGATTACCTCGTTTGCTGGCAAAGTAGCTTCATCAATCACTGGTATATCAAAGCGACTCGGCTTCTTGAAAATTCAGCAGGCAGCTGCAAAAGCGCTTGGAGTTGCATTTGGTGGGCTTGTAGCAGTCATAGCGACGTATAAGACGGTGTCACTTGCTTCTACTGCTGTAACAAAGACTTTTGCAGCTGCTCAAGCTGCACTTAATGTTGTCATGGATGCAAATCCAATTGGGCTTGTTGTCCTTGCTATTACGGCATTGGTAGGCGCCTTTGTTCTTGCTTACAAACACATTAAGCCATTTAGAGACATGGTTAATAAAACAGGAGAAGCAATTAAGAAACTTTTTACTGGTAAATATGATTGGGAACAATCTTTCGGTAAAGGATTATCTAAACTTGGAAAGAGTTTTCAAAACTTTGCTAAGAAAATACCACAATTTTTCAAGGGTGTCGGCAAAGCAATAATAAAAACAATTGTTATTGGTTTGGCGTTACCAGTTGGAATTGGTATAACTCTAATGAAACCATTGATAAAGCCGTTACAAAACAGTACCAAATCTTTAATTAAGACTGTACAAAAGCAATGGCAAAGTTTATCAAAGTGGCTTGGCAAATTGTTTGATCCTGTTGCTAAGTTATGGAATCGTGTTTGGAACGGTTGGGCACGCATTTTCAGCACTGTTTGGAAGTCGTTGAAAAAGACTGCTTCCAGCGGAATGAAGGCGATCGAAAGATTGATAAGTCCCGCTGTTAAGGCTATTGAAAAGGTGTGGGTTACTAGTTGGGATGCAATTGCTAGTTTCTTTTCTGGCATTTGGCACACTATTACCTCACTAGGTGGAAATGGTATGCGCATGCTACATAGCGCCATTGCAGGCCCGCTAAATACAATTAGTAGCATTTGGCATTCTGTTTGGAATAGCGTTTCAAGTTTCTTTAGGGGAATTTGGAATGGTATTAAACAAGCTGCTCAAGACGGCATGAATGGCGTTATTAACGTTATTAACGCTGGTATCGGTGGAATTAATAAGGTTTGGAGTTTCTTCACTGGTCACGGTACTGGTGTTAAAGAACTAGGCCATGTTCACTTTGCACAAGGTGGTACTGTTCACCGGCACTTGTCCGTTATCAATGATGGCGATGGCCCTGACTGGAAAGAATTAGTCCAAACACCTGATGGCAACTTGTTTATGTCACAAGAGCGTAATTGGACCGGCTTCTTGCCTGAGGGTACCCGAGTATATAGTGGTGCTGAAACACGGCAGATCATGAACACTGTAGGTGTTTCTCATTATGCTGCTGGGGGTATCGTAGGCGCTCAGCATTTTGCTGATGGCGGAATTATTGGCGAAGGTATCGACTGGGCTAAAGGTTCACTTGAAAACATCGGCAGTTGGCTTGGCGACAAGTTCAGTGCTCTTGAAGATTTCTTGGCTGACCCGTTAAAGGCTACTAAGGGATTGCTAGAAAAGGCAACCAGTGGCCTATATAAAGGCTTAGGCAACTTTGCTGACGTTGCTCATGGTGCAATGGATAAGCTTACCCAGCCAATTGCTGATTGGTTTAAGAAAGGTTTAGAAAAGCTTGAAGCTCAATTTGAGTCCGGTGGTGCTAGTCCTGACTTAATCCGTGCCGCTGCTGCTAAGATGCACGTTGCTATTTCTGGGGCTGATATTAGCCACATCATGAATGTTATTAAACATGAATCTGGTGGCAATGCTCGTGCTATTAACAATTGGGATAGCAATGCCAAAGCAGGCCATCCTTCTAAGGGTATTCTGCAATTTATTGATGGTACTTTTAGGAAATATGCCGTTGCAGGCCATACAAACATTTACAGCCCGTTTGATCAATTATTGGCGATGTTTAACGATACGACTTGGCGATCCGATTTAACGCTTGGTGGTTGGGGTCCAACAGGTGGTCGCCGGTTTGCAACTGGTGGCGAAGTGTTCGGATTAACTAATGCAATCATTGGCGATAATCCTGAACACCACGAATTTGTCTTAAATCCTTATGCGGTATCTGCTGAACCACTGCTTGACAGAGCTTTTGAAGCTACTGCGCAGGCTCAACCGGCTAACTCATCAACTGGCAACGGTAATTCTAAGCTGGATCAGATGATTGATCTTCTTGGAAAGGTATTAGTTGCTATTGAAAACCAAGAGACTGATATTTACCTCGATGGTGAGAAGATCACTGATAATTCTAATAAGCGTAATGCTAAAAATTGGTCTTTGAGGAAAGGAATATTATCATGATACAAGTTTTTACACAAAGTAAAATCAAACCACATCGCTATGGTTATGGAGACATGGATAATCCAGCATTCGATCCAATTGAATTTTCAATCTCAAGAGATGGTATTAATTGGGTGAGTGAATTTGATAATCTAGAATTAAAGGGTGTCTATTGTTATAAAGCCCCCGATGTTCAGCCAGCTAATCCTGTTGATAATCTACAGAAGGTAGCATTAATGGATGGATCTAGACTGTTATCTACTAGCTATGGTACTCGTGAGTTAAAAATGGAAATGATCTTTATAGGAATGGACGAAGGCGATGCAATGCTTGCTTATGATGCACTGCAACGCTTTTTAATTTCTCGTGATCCTTACTGGATCTGTTTTGCCAATTGGCCTCAACGTATGTATTATGTGCGGGCTAAGTTAGCAGCACCAACTTTTACAAGTGAAAAAGCATGGACCTGTGAAGTAACATTTACCGACATTATTGGGTTAAGTCGAAGCGTTGGAACTACACAAGAGCCTGTGCTAGGATTTGGCAATAATCTTGAGGTTCAACCTAGATATTCGTTTAACAGTAATTCATTTACTTTGGTTAATACGAGTGATGTGTTGATTGATCCTGAACGTCGCGGACATCCATTCAAGATGACATTGCAAGGCTCGTCTTCAGGAAAAATGAAAGTTACTAACACAACTACCAGTACCAGCATTTATAAGGAAAGCGGCTTTAACGGATCTTTTGTGTTAGATGGCGTTGAACCATCTTGTAACGGCAAGAATTGTTCGCTAGATACTGATTGCGGAATTATTACGTTACAGATTGGCGAAAATCATTTCAAAGTCGAAAACTTCAACGGGACAATTTCATTTGATTATCCGGACTGGTGGTTATCATGAGTGAGTTTGTATGGCTAACTAACGGAATTAGTAATAAGCTGGCAACGGAAGCACGTAAAGCCGATTGGCAGGATATGCACACATCATTTAAGGCTAATTTTCAGTTGAGTTCAGCTTATGAAATCTCATTTACACTAACTTATACCGAGCAATATAAAGATGCTTTTAATCTAGTCAAAGAAAAACGCTATGTAAATTATCGTGGTCATGATTACCTAATCCAGCAAGTGGAAGCCAAACATGATGAAAATGGATTGGCTACCCTGCAAGTAACGGCTACTCATCGGCTAATTGATGCTATGAAAGATATAGTCCTTTATTCAACAATTCCGACAGAAGGAAATCCTGAGGTTAGCGGTGGCGGTAGTAGTGATTCTGGAGATGGTGATAGTGGTGATCCACAACCGGGTATTGTCACTAAACAAACCGCCGTTCAACAGACCTATCCACTAAACGAACGATTGGATCATTTCTTTAATCCAAACGAATGGGGAATCACTTACAAGCTACATGGTAATTTCCCACAAGCAGCAGTTGACTGTACTGGTTCGTTATATGAATGGTTGAACAGTAACTTAAAATTATTTGGTGCTTATTGGAAACCAGATAGTGACATGGTTGTTGGCATTTATGATCTGGAAAGTTTAAAAAAGCCTACTAATAAAGTGTTTCGTTACCTTCATGATATGTCTAACGTAGACATTCAAAGCGATGCTACGAATTTAATTAATGATGTTTGGGTTTACGGCGGAAAAATGGAAAAAGACATTACTTCTGTTCTTGGACCAGGCGGTCAAACCAACGGAGCTACCGAACCACAAAATGGTGACTGGACGCCGGTTATACAGAATGCTGCTTCATTAATTGGAGAAAAATTATCAGATGCTGATATTGCTAACATTAAAAATCGAATACGAATTGAATCAAATGGTAATGAAACAATTCAAAATAATTGGGATAGCAATGCACAGGCAGGCCATCCGTCAATTGGATTAGTACAGTTCATTCAATCGACATTTGATTATTATTGCCGTCCACCTTATACCGATATTCGCAAAGGATTAGATCAGTTAATCGCGATGATGAACATTCCAAACTGGCGACAACAAATTGCCGGTTCTGGCGGTTGGTCTCCACATGGTGCTCCAATTAGTAAAGCTACCATTGACATTAAATCAGTCGTTGATAACAGCTGGGGATGGCCTTTCCCGTGTGGAGAGGGTCATTTCCTTGGCGGTCAGTTATTTGGAGTTAATCCGGGCGGTGAGTTTCGTCGTAATGGATTCCATGATGGCTTAGACTTTGGCTCGATTGATCACCCGGGAAATGAAGTCCATGCTATCCATAGCGGAGAAGTAAAGACGATCAGTTGGGGTGACGGAGGAATTGGATTCTATGTAGTTATTCAAGATTCTTCCGGACTCAATGTTGAATATCAAGAGGCTTTTTCCAATCAAAGTAATATTACTGTAAGAGTAGGTCAGCAAGTTAAAACAGGCGATGTAATCGGCTATCGAACCACTAATCATCTGCATGTTGGTATTACCAAACATAACTTTCCGGAAGCTTTTAGTCACGCTTTCAGCAATGACGGGACGTGGATTGATCCGCTTAGTACAATTAAAACTGGTATTGCTAATGGAGGCTCTACGCCTGTAAGTAGTAGTGATGGGGAGTCAACTACTTCAACTACTAGTGAAACCTATTACTCACTTGTATATCATTTTGAAAATCAAGAAAGTATCGACAAATACGGAAGACGAAAGGGTGCACCTATTACAGTTGATAGCATTTATGATCTGGATGCATTGAAGAAGTATGCTGAAAATACTGTTCAATACAATCCCGATACAACACTTACTATCAGCGACTTTACAGGTGAAGCAGAACTTGGCGAGGTTATTAGATTAATTGTTCCAGAGCGTAATCTAAATACTGATGTCACGCTTGTTGGCGTATCCGGTAATAGCGATTATTTTGATCCAAATGGAGTTAAGGAATTGGCCTTTAATAATACTGGCTTAGCGATGAAAGATGTTAATGCAGCCATTATGAAAGACCTTCATGACATTAATACAGGTACACCTCAATTAAACTACTATGGAGCAACTGGTGGACGTGAAGAAGATCACTGGGCCAATATTAAATTTAATGACAAGCAGATGGACTACTTAAAATCAGTAACTAAAGCAGGAGGTGAGATTAAGAAAGATGGCAACAAACACTGATGGACGTGAAGAAATTAAACCTGTTGCACCAACCGAGCAGACAAAGTGGCGTGATCCCAGCCTGGTTGGCAAATACATGGTTGATCCTAAAACAGGATTGGCCGGTCTTTTTCGATCCCCTGACAATGGTGAGACTTGGGTTCTTACCGATACCGTCTATGGTCACGTTTATAATCAAGACGAGGTTGACAACATTTGGGACAACGGTGCAGCTCATAAAGTGGCAGATGAAATCAAATCTGCTACGGCTGACTTGCCAAATGTCCGTAAGCAAGCTGATGAAGCGGTAAAATTTGCTGAATCGGCTATTGCTGCAAGTAAGGTCAATAGTGATGCGATCGTTGCGCAAAGTTCGGCTGTGGTTGAAGCAAAGTCAGCAATGGATAGTGCTACGGCGGAAATTCAGCAATTAAAAGCTAACGCAGCTAGCGATGTTGCGCAAATAGAATCAACTATTGCTGAGGTACAGGCTGGTGTCAACCAAGCAAAATCTGCCAATAAATCAGCCGTCCAAGCAGTTCAAGCCGAACTTAAATTGACAAGTGACTCGATGGATAAAGTCGAAAAGCGATTAGATGAAGTTGATACTAGCCTTGACACTTATGCTAAAAGTGCTACGGAACAAGGCCATGACATCACTCTGATTAAGCAGAAACAAGGCCAGTTCGAGGCTGATTTTGCTTCTGCACAGGGAAATGTTAATCAGATTCAGGCTGATATCAAAGGTTTACGTCAGAATGTCAAAGACAATCAAGGCAATATTGCCACGTTGCTAACTTCTGCTGATAAGTTGCAAGCATCAATGACAGATGCAGAGAAAAACATATCTAACCTGCTTTTAACAGCAAGCAAGTATGAGCAAACGTTCAAAGACCAAGACGGGCGCTTGAGTAAAGTTGAGCAGACTGCTACTGAACATACGAGTGTATTGGCCGACGCAAAGGGTAATATTGATAAGGTCACGCAGAAAGCAGACAATCTGCAATTATTACTTAGCGATGCTCAAAAGAATATTCAAAATATTCAGCTTGATGCCAAAGGATTGCATGACACGTTAACTGGTCAAAATAATCAATTGGCTAGTCTTAATGTGACACTTAACAACTTAGATAGTAAGTATTCCGGTATTACTGGAGACCTGCAATCTAAACAAACGGCTTTGAGCACTGAACAACAGCAAACTAAGGATATGCTATTGCGTAAAGCTGATAGGTCCGAAGTTGATAGCGTTAAAGGAACTGTTAATCAAGTCAGTGCCGAACAAAAGACAATGGCTGACCAGATTAATCAGAAAGTGTCATCTGTCGAGTATCAGACATTGAAGGATAAAGTTAATGGGATGAAGATTGGTACTCGTAATCTTCTTCACCATTCAGACACATTTGACGGATGGATTAAAGGTTATTCAGTCGCTGTTACAGCGGATAAATATCTTGATGGTAGAATTGCTATTCTTGGAGGCGCTGGTGTAGACGGCGGACAACTTACTACTTTTCTGGATGGTCCATATAACGATGATCTAGTAACATGGGTAGTTTATGCCAGAGCAGAGAATGCTGGAGATAAAATGCATACAGAATTATGGGGAGGCGGAGGTTGTACAGATCAAAGCCTCACTACCAAATGGCAAGCTTATAAATTTTCTGGTCATAGAAATATTGATCACCCTGACTTTTATTTGTGGGGCTGCGTTGGTAACAAGGGAAATATTTATGTAGCTTTACCCTTTGCTGTTGTTGGAAATTATATTGGTACATGGTTAGCTAATCCTACTGATACCATCACCTCTATTAACAAGAATGCAACTGCTATCGATGAAAATAGTAAGCTTATTAGTTTAATGGCAAAGCAGACTGAGGTTGACAATGTAAAAAATACGGCGCAACAAATTAGTTCTCGTCTTGACATCTTAGCTGGTGAAGTTAAATCAAAAGTTGATGAAACTAGGGTTAATAGCATTGTTGACGGTAAGGGCTATGCGACAACCAGCACGGTACAATCATTAGTCGATCAAAAAGCTGGGACATTAAGCGATACTATCACAGAGCTTGACCGAAAGATTGGTGACAACCACTCCGATTCAATCAAACGTATCCAGTCACTTACGGCTTCAATTGACGGCTTGCAGTCAAGAGTTACCAACTATCAAAATGATACATCCTCAAAGTACACGCAACTTTCGAACATGATCCAGTCAAAGGTTAGTGCCAGCGACTTCAACGCTTTGAAAGACAAGGCGACGTGGAAGAGTACCGACAGCATTGACCTCAACACCGCCGTGTTACAGCAGAAGATTTTCGTCAAAGGCGGATCTAATCTGCCACCGGGTAACTATTGGTGGTACGTGCAGGTTGAACCCGGCTATGACAGCCGAATCGTCCAGTACGCCGTGTCTGACCGGGACAACATTCATTACAGCCGCCAGTACGACGGAAGTAAATGGTCTGCATGGACGCAAGATGCTAGTGAGAGTGAAATCACCCAGCTTCGTGATGATATTAATCTGCGAGTTCAAAAGGGCGAACTGCTGTCACAGATTAATTTAACGGCTGGTAATACGTTGATTCAGTCAAATAAGCTATACCTTGATGCTTCATCCGTAGTAATTACTGGAACGGCCTTTATTCCGAGTGCGGCAATTGCTAGTTTGAGTGCCGATAAGATTAATACTGGAACACTTAATACCGACAAGATATCGTTGAGTAACGGACATGTAAGACTATCATCTGATGATGACCATTTTTATGTTCAGACAGAAGAGAATGCGGTTAATAACCCTACAACTCGGTTTAATTTTGATGGTATAGACTTCATGGATAGCTCATATGGTAAAGAAGTTCCTCAATATAGCATTGGGTATGATACTTCTAGTGCTGATCGTCATTTATATATCAATGCTTTTGACCACTTTAACTCGGGTGGGACAACAGCTAGCCAACTATGGTATTCAATGGTACCCGCTATTAGTCTGAATAATCAGGAAATTAACTTTGCTGCTAAAGGTAATATGCATATGCAAGTAGTTGATGGCGGAGTAAATATTAAGCCAACGTTATTTTTCCAAAATAATACTAATAATGGGACTTATACTGGCTTTACCCGTCTTGATAATTCTAATACTGTTGAATTTAATACCGGTGATAACAACGGCGAGAACTTCCATGTTAATTCTGGTGCTCGCTTCATGAAGTATGTTTACTTCAATGATTATTGCCGAGCACAAGGATGGCTCACTTATTCGACCCTATCAAAGAAGACAAATATCAAAAAGCTTGATACTAGTCTGGCGCTAGATAAGATCCGTCAAGATGACCAATACCTTTATGAGTATAAGCGGAATGTAGCTAAGGGTGTTTACGATCCGCAAGCTAGTTTCATCATTGATGATGTGAACGATGTATCACAATACTCAGTTCCACGGGAATTTATTGATCAAAGCGGTAAATATCGTGAGCCGAGTGTTGAGCTGTCATACCTAATCGCCGCCTTTCAAGAAATTGATAAACAAGTGCAAACACAAAAAGAAGAAATCAAAGAATTAAAGGAGAAATTACAACATGAATAACAATGATTTATTAGTACAAACCGCCCGAGAATTAGCTGCTCGTCTTTCAAATGCTGAGATCGATCGGGCTAGTTTCCGAGCTCAAGCAATTGAGTTACAGAACGAAAACGATCGATTAAAGAAACAAATCAATGATTTGCAAGATGAGTTAGGGAAGCAAAAACAAGCAAAAAAGGATCAATCAGAAGTAGCACCTAAAACCGTTACCGATGATCAAGACACAAGCACCACAGAAACAGAACAAGACCCACAAGCCAATAAATAAGCTGTGGGCCTTTTTAGTACAAAGATTATTTAGGAGGAATTTATGATGAACGAAACACAATTAAGCTCATTTAACTACCAATTTGATACTAATACCGGTAAATGCCTTTATGCGCAAGTTGGCTTGCATAATGAAAGTGCTGATAGTACTGAATTTGTCAATGCTTCAATTCGGGTTAAACCGGATGATTTACCAGAAGGCAAGGACTTTATGCAATTATCAATGAAGGACTTAATTACCATTGCTAAGCAGAAGCTCGCCGCTGATACAGCTATCAAAAAGGAAAACCAAAATACTGAACCGAACAATCAATAATGAGGTGGTAACATGACCAAACTAGTTGCGTTTGGCGATTCAATTTTTGCTGGTTGGGACGGAAAAGAAAATGTTTCAGCCAATCAACGGATCCCTGAATTGATTGGTCAACACTTAGGCTGGCAGGTAACCAATGTAGCGATTGGCGGAACTAAGTATGACAATAGTTCAAATGGCTTTACGGCGATGGTCAATAAGACTGACGTATCAGGGTTCGACTATGCGCTAGTAAGTTATGGAGTTAATAACTTCAGCTGGCCCGAAGCCTTAGCAACTGTTAAGCAGAATGCGGTTAATGGTTTTGAGGCGTTAAAGCGTAAGAATCCTAACATTAAAATCTTGTTGGAATTGCCGACTGAGGACTTTCGACAAGGAAGCAAGACCCTTTATGATGTCAATGATGCCTTTTGGAACCAGAATCAGTTAGACGACATGTTAATTGACGTTGCCAAACAAGAAGGGCTTGAATATTACGACTGGCGCCCAGATCCATTAATCACCTACGAAAATGCTAATCAAACACTGGGTGACGGTAATACAGGAGTACACCCAACGAAAGCAACGATGCGAGCTATTGCTCAACGGCTAGCAGAGAAGTTTAAGCAAATGGCAGGCGGAACAGTTCAACCGAGTCCACCACCACATATTGACCCTCCTCACGATAATCCACCTAAAACTGATAAGCCAGAAAATAAGCCTCAACCACCAGTTGTTAAAACAGTTGATGAGTTGAGGCTTGACCGTTTAGCAGATTTATTTGGGATTGGTACCAATGTGAGTAACGGGATTAACCGGACGCTCAACAAGATTAATGAACTTTATAGCCAAATGCACAATCTTATGGGAACGGATAGTAAGCAGGTTCAGGCAACGTTAATCGCTCCCGACAATGCGCTTACTCGTCCGCTTCGCAACTATGTATTATTAAGTTTCTTCAACTTAGAGCGAGAAGTTAACGAGCTGATTAGCTTATGTAATAGCAACTGGTTATGTGACCCTGAAACGGGTGCTAAAACTAGCCTATTGCGATTGCTACGTGTTGACAGTTTGGCGACTGATGCTCATTACAAAGATACCGTTAATTACAACTGGTATCTGATTGAAAACAAATTAAACACGTTAATTGGTTATATTAATAAGATATTGAAAGGAGAATGATAATGGCTGATTTAATTGAAGCTAAAGACCGCAATAATCGGATTATCCTTGATACCACAGTTTCAGCCGATACTACGGTTAAAATGCCAGCAATGAATGGTCATCAAGGCGATAACGGGCGAGTTGTGCCATTTGTTATTGTACAAGGTCCTAATCACCTGCCAATGAATATGCAAGGCAAGTCGATTGACCTTGTGGGTGTTGACCATGATGGGCGGTTAAAAATTTCTGGTGCCACTTACAAAGTAATTGATCCATCTGTTGGTACGCTTGACTTTACAATTCCGGGAGCGTTCTATCAAGCACTTGGTGATTATCAGCAAGCCTATTTCCGTATTAAGGACAGTAACAATCAAGTTATTTCAACGATTAATGTTGCCTTTACTACGCTAGCTGGTGCTGACTATATGACCTATGGAGATTCTAAAATATTCAATGGATATGTAAGTCAAAGCATGGCTGGAGTTGAACAAGAAGTTGCTAACTGGGTTAATCAGCTTAAAGCAATGCTTTCAGGAACAGAGGGAGCAGCAGATGTTGCCCGTTCAGCAGTTCAAGCATTATTAGCTGCAATCTCGGCTAACCAAGTGGCAACTTTTGGTGGGAACAATAATTTTACTGGTGAGAACAAGTTCCACGGAGTTACTGAGATTGACAACTTGCAAGGACCAGCTCGCCAAGCGCTATTCAACTATACTGATAACAAGTTCAATGGTTTAACTAGCCAGCTTAATTCGATTACTGGACGGTTAGCTAATGTATTGAGAACCGATTCCGCTTGGACTCGTGATTATACCTTAGGTGGTTGTCTGTCACGTGCTAACAACGGAAATGACTTTGCTCTCTCTAAGTTCCATATTATGCAGAATGTGAACCTAATTCTAGGACGTGGTGATGTTAAGGTCGACAATGACCAAGACTTTAATGAATCACAAATCTATCTTCCATGGACCGTTGATAACGCTGATGTGGCAATTGCACAGATGTATCACTTTGAAGGGTATGCTTTACCACGTCTTGATATTGATAGTAAGAAGCTCAATATCAGTCTTAAAGGCAAGCGCCACGAAATTGAACGACTTAGTCTTGTAATTATTGCATTTGACAGATAGGGGTGAGCAATATGGCAACAATCTATGTATATAACAAGAATAACCTCTTTGTGGGACGTAAAGACAACATTAACTTAGAAGCATATGAATTGGCGGATAATGAATCCATCAATAAGCCGCAAACAGTTTATGAATATGACGATAGCTATCACCTAACTGGTTTAGCCAAGATTAAGCCCGGAACAGTGATTGCCAATGCAACGCATACTGTACCACCAGATGGATTGAATGATCCTACTTATGATCCAGCAAATAATACCTGGCATGGCATTAGTAATGATGAATACCGAAAGCTATACAACGTTCCAGCAAGTGAACCAGACGGATCAGCTAAATTAATCAATGCTTTAACACAACAAGTCTTTCAGTTAACGCAGAAAGTAAATCAACTAGAAAAGAGTGATCAGAATGGTTGAGATAATTAGAATGTTGGCTCAGCAATATGCTGATATTCGCTGGGCGGTTGAAGATGGGGCAATTACGAAGGAACAATACAAGAAATTCACTGGGAAAGAATATTCAGAATAGTTGTATAATTAATCCATCAATTAAAAGGTGGATTAATTATGTGGAACGTAATTGGAACAGGTTTGGTAGCAGGTCTTATTGCGTCTATGACGAATATTCTAATTGCACATTTAAGCAATAGAACACAAAGGGAGACTACAAAAATGTTAAATCTCGAAAAGACAAATGAAGTTACATTAGAGTGGAACAATGAAACTCGTGATCTTATTAGCAAGTTTGTCAAAGCGTGTTTTCAGACTCATCAAGTCTACAATGCAACCGATGGTTTAGTAGGGCGTTTCAGTGAAGCAATAAAGTCAAACAGCAATGATCGAGTTTTTGACAACATAACTGAGGATGCAAAAGCAGCGATTAAAAAATCAAATCAGACTTCGAGCGAGTTATATGCACTGCAAGCCCAAATACGAATGCACTTATATGATGATCATGATTATCTAGTAACAGACATTAATAATCAGATTGAGAAAGTTATTGAAAACCTGGAATCGAATAGATCTCTGCCAGCAAAAGAGATTGATGATCTTGTTGATTTGTCACGAGAATATTTTTCCATTCAATGGGAAAGAATAAAGAAGGAGAACGTCCGATAGGGCGTTTTTATTTTGCACAAAATAGAAGGGAGAAACAAATGCGAACACTAACAATTGCTGATAATTGGAAAGATTGGAAGTTCGGTGATACGGATGCAGTAATGACTTTTAATGCTCAAAATGATGGTCAAACACCAGACTTTACCAATAAAACACTAACTTTTAAAATCGCTGATTCCGCTGCTTCAACTCCAGATAATCCTAAAGATTATGTAGCCAGTGCAGCCGGTTATGTTGAAAATAATAAGGTTCTGTTAAAGACCGAAGATGTTAAAACTCTGACACCTGGCACGTATTCTGTTGAGTTGTGGGTAATGGATAATTCAACGGAAAAGAATGCTATTTATCCATCTAAGGGCTTTGCGTTCTTTAGTATTGAAGAAAACACAATGAAGGTCTCAGATATTACAAATGTACCCTCTAAGACGCTAGAAGCTATCTATGCGGACTTAAAGCAACAGGTAGGGGCCATCAAGAAAGGTTCTCAGGGGGAACCGGGTAAGACACCAAAGATTGTTATGGGGTCTGTTACTAAGTTGTCACCGGATGCTCAACCATCAGCAACCCTAGTTCCATTACAAAGTGACCCGAATACTTACACTTTGAACTTGCAACTACCTCAAGGTGTCCAAGGTGAGCAAGGACTCCAAGGTATTCCCGGTGTTGGTAGTAAGGGTCTTGATGGTAACAATGGATTAACGCCAACAATTGACCCTAAGACTAAACACTGGATGATTGGTGGCACCGATACAGGTGTGATTGCTGAGGGACAAGCGGGGAAAGACGCAGACCCTAGTAAGTATGTTACGATTGTGTCTTTTAATCAGTTGCGTCAACAAGTGCAGGACAACGCAACTGCATTAGATGCGTTGCAAAAGTCGGCAGTAAATAAAGACTTGCAAACGCAGATTGCTAACTTAACATCACAAGTAACTGATTTAACAGCACAAGTTAAAGCTTTACAAGAAGCTAAGTCGGATACGTCTAAATCAGACGAGCCAGCTAAGAGTGATAATAAGGATGACCAACCGGCTAAGTCAGATACGCCGACTTCATCAGCTGATTCGCCATCTACTCCAGCAAGCTCATCAACTACGACACCAGATAGCACGCCAGCGTCTAGTTCCTCATCTGATACATCGGATAATAAGTCAGCTAGTTCTTCAGCTGAAACGAGTGCAACGCCCGCTTCTGACACAACTAACTAGGGGGAGATTAAGTAATGCAAACAATGCACTTCTTACTTGCAATGGCTCCACCCCCGTATCATCAACAGTATTTTCAGCATTTTCAAGGAATGGAAGATAACTGGATAATATGGCTTTTCGTGTGGGTAATTATCATTGACATAATAACAGGGACGGCAAGGAGTTTAGTAACGCATCATACAACATCAACTAAAGGCACATCAGGCTTAATCAAGCATGGCATCCTATTAATAATAATCCTGACGCTTTATCCAATGCTTGATATTAATGGTATGAAAAGCGCCGGCGATACCTTTACGATGTTTTATGTATTATTCTATGCTGTTTCAATAATTGAGAATTGCGGACAAATGGGTCTACCTATCCCAACATGGTTGAAAAAATATATCTATAAACTATCGGATGAATATAACGACGATTCTCAAACTAATAATAAGAAAGGAGTAAATGATAGTGAAAAATAAATCATTCAAGAAAGCTAAGAACTTAGCACTAGCAACAATGGCTGGTGCTTTTTTAGTAGGTTCAGCAAGTGTTGCTTCTGCTAATACCGGTTGGCAAAAACAGAATGGCACTTATACTTACTATGAAAATAATGGAAAAGTTGAAAGGGGACGACAATACCGTCAACTTCCTAAGGCTAATCCTGGAACAAGCTGGTATTTAACCCAAGACGGGAAGATGTTGACTGGCGTTCAACAATGGCAAGGTTCTTATTGGTTCTTTAACCAAGACGGCACCCTCCACACTAAGCGTGATTATGTGCAATCCCAGTGGGGCGATTGGTACATGATTGGTGATAATGGTCAAGTGCTGTCCGGCGTCCAACAATGGATGGGGAGTTATTACTATTTTGAGCCAGGAACTTATTTGAAAGCTAATAAGCAAGAATATGTAAAATCTCAATGGGGCGACTGGTACATGGTTGGTAAAGATGGTCGTTTAATGAGTGGACTTGTTAACTGGCAAGGGAGCAAGTACTACTTCGACCCATCAACCTATCTCAAAGTAACAAATACCGACGTAACGGTTAATGGCGTTACCTACCATGCGGACCAGAATGGGATTCTTTCAGAAGTGCAAAACACTGGTTTTACTCCATCACAAATCAACCACACCTATGACTTAGCTGATTGGCAAGGTAGTAGCCAAACTGCAATCAACGATTACATCATCATGCACGATGTTGGCGCTGAGTCTGGTGCCGCTGCCAACGCTAACTATCTTCGTAACAATTGGGAATCAGCTTATACCCAATTCGTTGTCGGTGATGGTGGACAAGTCTTTGAAGTCGGTGAACCAGGTTATGTTTCTTGGGGTGCTTTGAACGCTAATCCATACAGTCCATGTCAAATTGAATTAGGGCGGACATACAACCGTAGCCAATTCATTAAGGACTACACGGCTTATATTAACGTGGCTCGTTACTACGCTAAGCAATACGGTATTCCGCTAAATCTTGATGCCGGTGGAGCAGGTACTCCAGGTGTTAAAACACATAACTGGGTAACTGAAAATATTGGCGGATCACATGTTGATCCATATGGTTACCTTGCAAGTTGGGGTATTGGTTACAATCAATTTGCTTCTGATATTGCCAATGGTGTTAACCAACAGCAACTCAATTCAGTTGTTTACTCACAACGTCAATAAAAATTTAGCCCTAGTGGTTGTTGCAGATTATGCAATGGTCACTGGGGCTTTTTGTTGTATAATTTCGTATATTAGATATAACCGGTTTCAATAGTTTGGGGAATCTTTGTAAGTGGTAAGCCGAGTAACAAACCAATGATGAATGATGTGATTACTAAACCAACGAAAGTGTTCATCTTTAGTTTAACAATCATGAAAATTAAGATAATAACTCCGATTAAAACAATAAGTAAAGGCATAATAATAACCCCCTAATGAATAGATTGTTGTTGTAATTTAGCGATGGTCGAATAGGCTGGTGTTAATAATCCCTCAACCTGTTGAAAGAGTGGTAAGTAATTTTGATAAACATTAACCGCCTCTTGATTTGGTTGATAAGAACTGATATCACCAATTAGTGTTTTGATGATTTCATAGTTTTCAATCATTCCTAGACTCTTCATGGCCATGGTGATTGCACCGAGACAACCGGATTCAAATGAGTTAGGGATATTGACTGGACAGTTTAAGACATCTGCTAACATCTGCCGCCAAACTTCAGCCCGCGCAAAACCGCCAGTTGCAGTTACGCTTGCGGGATTACCAACAAGGTCACGAACCGCTTGGAAAACAGTTGCAATATTCATACAAATTCCTTCCATTACTGAGCGCAGCATATCGGCACGGGTATGAATGTGGGAAAGCCCAAAGAAACTACCACGCGCATTTGCATCCCATAATGGTGCCCGTTCACCGCCAAGGAATGGGTGGAAAAGCAAACCGTGAGCTCCAGCAGGAACACCTTCAATAACCTGGTTAGCAAGAGTGTAAGGATCAATATTTTCATTTTTAACTGCACTAGCGTCAACTAAGTGCTCAACAGCCCACTGATAGACATCGCCACCATTATTAAGCGGACCGCCGATGACCCATAAGCCCTTATCCACGGCGTAACAGAAAAGTCGCTGCTGAGGATCGATTACTGGATGGTCAGTTACAACCCGCACACCAGCGGAAGTCCCAATCGTAATGGCAACAGTATTTTGCTTAATTGCTCCCACGCCTAAATTAGATAAAGCACCGTCAAAAGCACCATAGACAAATGGCGTGTCAGCAGGGATGCCCATTTTTGCTTGCGCTGTTGCTGTTAAGCCAATCGCTTGGGTTGTTCCGTTCACGATTTCTGGTAATTGGGAACGATCGACATTAGCGAGTTCCAATGCCTGATCATTCCAGTCACACGTATTGACATTCATCATTCCGGTACATGAAGCGATGGAAACATCAACCTTAAACGTATTGAAAAACTGGTGGAAGAGGTAGGACTTGATGTCGCCAAAATATGCAGTTTGGGCAACCTTATCTGCTTGTGTCTTGTTGAGCCACATAATCTTGGTCAATGGGGACATTGGATGAATAGGTGTACCTGTTTTAGCATAAATTTGCTGACCGGCTGGACTATTCTTTAATTCGTTTGCGACATCGCGCGCACGTGTATCAGCCCAAGTGATCACCCGTGAAAGAGGATTGAAATTCTTGTCGAGCATGATCACGCTTTGGTTAGCACTGGAAAATGATACCGCCAACAATTTTCCGTTTGTTAAATCTGCTTTTTGTGCCGCATCATGAATAACTTTTTCGACTGCTTCGACAATTGCAGTTGGGTTTTGTTCAGCCATTCCACTAGCATCGCGGTAAAGGGAATAGCCTTGGCTAAATTGGTCTAACACAGTTGCATTTTGGTCATATAGAACTGCTTTTGTAGAAGTAGTTCCAACATCGACACCGATAAAATAATTCATTGTAGTAATTCTCCCTTTATTAATTTGAAAACGCTTTAGTTTATCGTTACACCTAATAATATACTGTTGTATGTAAGCGATGTCAATAGCTTATTTAAGATTAGTTTATCGATTTCCTAAAAATTAAAAATCGAAAGTGATTGCATCTTAATATTGAGGTGTGATACTATTAATTGCTTAATTTGTTATGGTTTAGCTGTAAGCAACGATTTTAAGGAGGGATTACAATGAAAATCCGGAAAGCAACAATGGCAGATTTAGATGTAGTAGTAGATATTTTACGTGATGGACGTAACCAGTTAGCTGAGCGGGGCGTTGATCAAT
Organism: Limosilactobacillus reuteri subsp. reuteri; assembly: GCF_000016825.1. Taxonomy (NCBI): domain Bacteria; kingdom Bacillati; phylum Bacillota; class Bacilli; order Lactobacillales; family Lactobacillaceae; genus Limosilactobacillus; species Limosilactobacillus reuteri. Next base: position 914,362 of record NC_009513.1, read on the forward strand.
GGCAGGGGGATTATCCGAACGTTACCCATGTAAAAGAAGACATTGAGAATGGCTATGCTTATATCGTTAAAGCAGATGATGGACAAACAGTTGGCACGTTAGCAATTGTTGAAGCACCGGATCATTTTTATGATAAACTCAACGGGGAATGGCTAATTAATACTGAAAATTATGTTGTAATCCACCGCGTAGCTATTCATTCACGGCATGCAGGAAAAGGATACGCATCCAAATTATTTTTGAGTTTGATTGAATATTTGGAGACTGAACGTCCAGAGATCAAATCAATTCGTTTAAGTACAAATGAAAATAATATGGCAATGCAACGGATCGCAACTAAGAGCGGCTTTAAAAAAGTAGGGACCCTCCATGGAGTTTTTCGTCCAAGTGAGTTGTCTTATGTTTATGAACTGTTAACAAAAGTGCGTGTAGCATAGAAAAGAGGAGGGCGTTGATCTTGTAACACCTTCCTCTTTAATTTCACTATTTTTCATTAATTTTCTTAGCATATTCGCGAGCGTTGTAAAGTTCGTAGACTACCCATGTTTCAATAAGGGTAATGACACAGATGAGAATAGCAGTATACATGTCTGGTAAAACAAACAGTAAGAGTAAGAAGATCCATGAAATCCATGACCACTGGGTTTCAATTGTAACGATTCGCTGAACTCGTTTAGTAGGTTCGATACGACCAGATTGGTTAAAAATGGTCCGAATTTGGTAAAAATAACGAAAAATAACGAACTTCAAAAATACTTTCGATAATAAAAATTGCTGTTAAGATGATTAATAAAATGTTCATCATAAATAAGAGCCCCTTATCTTTCGATTTATCTCTAATTTTAGAACTCTTGGGCAAGAGAAGCAATTTAGATAGTAAAAAAATAGGTCCCTATCAAAGATTGAGTGATAGGAACCTATTTTTAATTCTACATATCAAGAAATTAAACGTTCATTGTCTTACCATATTCATTATTAATGGTATCAACAACGTCCTTGGCATGCATATCATCTTCAACAACTGTTTCACCATCACGAAGAGTGTACTTTACACTTTCGTCCAAGTTATCAAAGTCTACATCATTACCATCTGCATCTACAAAATTGAACTTCGAATCTTGGAAGTTCTTAAGAGCATCTGCATTAATTTCCATGATTATGCTTCCTTTCGCCATTATAGTAACATTTAATTAACGAAAATTACAGTAATAAGATAAATGGTATAAAAGGTTTAAGATCATTGACACTTAATAAGGAAGTAGTATGGCGAGCATTGGCATAGATTTTAAGAGGGAAGAGAAAGGTATGACTAACAATAGCACATCTCAATGGTGTATTTTTGCTGGTACGGGATCACTACGGGGATGATTTCCAGAATGGCCAAGATAGGCTGAGAGAAGATTTTACCTTTACGGACATTAGCGCGGGATACGACTAATCCGCCGTAACATATGCTACAACAATTAGGTGCTTTTGCAAAGTTTACTCATACCTATGTTCTTTATTCTACTGATCAGAAGATTTATTGGGTTGCACTAATTTTACATTTTAGTTTTTCAATTTTCTTTGCATAATTTCTAATTTACATGGTACAGTATAACAAGACAAAATGGATTGCTATGTGGATGGTGCCTTCTATGGGATTCTTATTTGGATTGTATGGCATATTATTCTTATGGCTTTTGGGATATTCCATTTGATGAAAATTCTTCTGAATTCTTTGGACATATTATTTGAACCTGGTCGATCGTTGCTGTTGTATACTTCTTGATCGGTACGTAATATGTTAAGACTTTGAATAATAAGTATTTGTAAAACATTATTTTTATTAAGTGAGGAAACAATAAAGGATTGTTATCTCGTCTTTTTTATTGCATATTTTAAAATTGAAAGCGCATCCAAACGATGTATAATTAAAATGTAATGTACAATTTTGGAGGTATTGTAATGAAAAAGCATTGGAAATTGCGTTTTACTCTCTCCTTATTAGTTCCTTTAGGGTTCAATTTATTTTATTCTTTACCAACTCATGCGTCTGAAACTAACATTCAAACTAATGTTAAAGTTGATGCTCAAAGTTCAAAAACGATTACGAGCACTGAAAATCAATCAGCTCTTGTAACTGCACAACAAGTTAAAGATCAACAAATCGATAGTCAACAGTTAGTTAATGATACATATCAAAAAATAGCGGAAAATAAGGATCTTAATAGTGTGATTTATCAGGATCCAGTAAATGCACGGCAACAGGTAAATGCTTTGCCAGATACAAACACTACTTCAGAGCAGCCTTTTTACGGAGTGCCAATTCTAATTAAAGGGTTAGGCCAAGCATATAAAGGATATCCGAATACGAATGGACTTCCGTATATGGAAGATAATCGTTATGGTTATACTAAAAATTTTGTGGCAAAGTTGCAGAAAATGGGATTTGTAATTGTTGGTGAAACAAATTATCCTGAGTTAGGATTAATTAATGTTACAGATTCCAATTTATATGGGCCAGCGCATAATCCATGGGACCTCACGCGAAATGCTGGCGGATCTTCTGGTGGAGCGGCGGCAAGTGTGGCTGCTGGAATAGTACCGCTTGCAACCGGAAATGATGCTGGTGGTTCCTTAAGAATTCCTGCTTCGTGGTCAGGTGTAATTGGGTTAAAACCTACTCAGGGAATTATTCTTGGAGATTCATTAACGCCTTCAGTGGTTAACTTTGCAGAAACGCGGCGGATTGATGACACGATCAAGTTATTTGAGGGCTTACTAGATCCAAACCGGAAATCATTATTGAAGGAATTTCCGCTTAAGCTCCAAGACCTAAAAATTGCATATTCATTAAAATCACCAGTAGGTTCTGTTGTTAGTGTGGACGCTAAAGCAGCTGTTTTAAATGCAGTAACCTTCTTACGGCAACAGGGCTTTCAAGTAGTCGAAAAGGATAGTCCGGTTGATGGGGTAAAACTGATGCGTGCTTATTATTTAGGGGCTTTGAGTGACGGAACAGTTGCTAATTATCTGGCTCAACAAAAACTGCACCGTAATCTGCAGGCTAGCGACGTCACAGAGCATTTGGTTAGTCCGATGACATATGCGTTGTATGAAGCTAGTAAAAAAGCACCCAAAGAAATAAAGCAAACTTACAATAATGAATTAGCGTTAGTTGCTGCTCAGATGAAGAGTTTTCATGAAGAATATCCGATTTATTTAACGCCAACTACCGCAACGGTTGCACCATTAAATTCTGATCCAGCATTTTTACCAGCAGATGTTGCTAAAATTTTGCAAATGGCCAAGATGCCTTTTGATCAACAAATGGATGTTATTTACAATGCTTGGTATCATGGATTAAGTAAAACGCCATTTACGCAATTAGCTAATTTAGCAGGAGAACCGGCGTTAAGTTTGCCGACTTATGTTAACGCACAAGGATTGCCATTAGGGATTCAGTTAGAAGGAGAAAAAGGCAGTGACCTGATTTTATTAGCGTTAGGGAAATTATTTGAAGAGAAAGGTAAACTAATCTTCCTAAGTGATTACCAAAAGTTAAACAATGATACCCAGCCTAGTGAGCCACAAAATGAAGACGCAGCAAATATCTCAAAAGTTGTTGTCCACAATTTAGGCAAAAAATCAGTTTATGAATTCCAAACTGCCTCAAGTAAACTTAATATTTCAGATAATATTAGTCCGAAATATGTAGTAAAAACTTCGCAACAAGTGAATGCTAGGAAATTACAATCGACAAAAGAAAAGCAGTTACCACAAACAGGATCAAATAATAATGATGGGTTAGTTTTGCTTGGATTAGCTTTATTCTCATTAAGTCTGACAAGTGTTTATCAAAACAAGCGAAAATTTTGATAAACAGTTTTGACTAATCCTGTACATAATTTATAATATGAGTAGGAAGAGAATTCTTGGATTGAATAGGAGGAAATAGATATGTCATTGATGCAAAATACCTCAGAAATTAACAAGACTGATAAGCAGGTGTACTTAATCACTTTGTTGCGGAAGAGTACAAACATGCCACAATACATTGACCATATGATTTATGAAACTGCAGAAGGTGGTCAAGAATTTATGGCGCGCTTAGTCGAAGCTTTTTCACGGGCAGGTTACCGGGAAAAGAAGCTTAGCGACGACAAGTACAACCTCGATAACGGACTTGATAAGATCACTTTACGGGGTTCATACCAACCTATTTACAAGGGATAATTAAGGTTAATAACTAAATTAAAAGAGCTGATGCTACATTCGAGGCACCAGCTCTTTTAATTAATCATCGTTTCGTAATGATGGAACAGTAATATCATTACCGTAATTGGCACTCCACCACCCATGCTTGCTGACATAACCTGTTGGCAAGCAGAGAATCACTAAGAAGATTATATCAATGACTGAAGAAATAGTTTCCATCACCGCACTATCGTTACTTGTAAAAATAAGGGAAAGTAACCAGAAAACCAACACGGTCCAGCCAGTCAAACCGGTATCACGAACCCGCCGGACACAGATAGCAATTCCGGGAATAATAATAGCAATAGCGAATACTGCAATAACGAAGAGCAGGAAAATTAAGAATCCAACGCCACGATTATAGCCATTCATAATCGAAGTGACAGAAGCAAAACCAGCGATTGCTAGTAAGAAATATAAAATAACAAAAATGATGAAATTAACCAATACTGGCCACCAAAAATCCGCCCGCGTTGAAGTAGCCCGGTACTTAAAGGCATTTTCCCAGTAGTATTTGTAAGCTTCAAACATACAATTCTCCTCCTTTGATAGGTTTGCTTTGATTATAGCATTTTTGCGGGGATGTAGATTGACTTATGATTTGGGGAGGAGAAAAAATCCCTAACTGTGACTAACACATTAGTATGCTAACTTTTCACACTTTACGTTAGAGTATATAATTTATAGGATTACTAATTGTAATAAATATTGATTTTAAGGATTGAAAATATCATGTTTATAATATAAAGAATAGTTAATTATGATTTTTTAACAGCGTCATCAATTAATGAAAAAGATACGCAAATTTTATAAAAGTATGGAACGATAGGAGTTTTTATTTTGGCAACAAAGTCTAAAGAGCTAAATATTGAAGATAAATTATGGAAGGCTGCTGATGCATTGCGTGGAAGTATGGATGCATCAGAATATCGTAATGTTGTATTAGGATTGATCTTTCTTAAATATGCGTCAGATTCCTTTGAAGAAAGAAGACAAGAACTTTTAAAAACAGAATATCCTGAAGATGCAGAAGATCCGGATATGTATCTAGAAAATAATATTTTCTGGGTTCCTCAAGAGGCTCGTTGGGCAAAGATTGAACATGCTGCTAAAACACCTCAAATTGGTGAAGTGATTGATGATGCAATGACTGCAATTGAAAAGAGCAATGATTCATTTCGAGGGATTTTGAGTAAAAACTATGCTTCACCAGATCTTGATAAAACACGCTTGGGTGAAGTAGTTGATTTAATTTCGGACATTAAGGTTGGAACTAAAGAATCTACAGATAAAGATGTTTTAGGTCGTGTTTACGAATATTTCTTAAATGAATTTGCTAGTCAAGAGGGTAAACACGGTGGTGAGTTCTATACACCACGGTCAATTGTTAAAATCTTAGTTGAAATGATTGAGCCTTATAAAGGACGTATTTATGATCCTTGTTGTGGTTCAGGTGGAATGTTTGTCCAATCAGAAGAGTTCGTTCGTCATCATCAGGGAGAGTTGAAAGATCTTCACGTATTTGGTGAGGAATCTAACCCAACTACTTGGAAATTAGCTAAGATGAATTTAGCGATTAGAGGAATTGATAGCGACTTAGGCCCCCACCAAGGCGACACTTTCACTAATGATTTACATAAAGGTGTTCGTTTCAACTACATTTTGGCTAATCCACCATTCAACATTAAAAACTGGGGTGGCGAAAAGCTTCAAGAAGATGCTAGATGGAAATATGGTGTTCCACCAACAGGAAATGCAAATTATGCCTGGATTGAACATATTATTAGTAAGTTAGCACCGGATGGGAAAGCTGGCTTTGTTTTAGCTAACGGTGCCTTATCGACTTCTAATAAAGAAGAGTTTGCTATTCGTAAAGCAATTTTAGAAGATGATAAGATTGATGCAATTGTTGCTTTACCTGAAAAAATGTTTTATTCAACGGGGATTCCAGTTTCATTATGGTTTGTTGATATGAATAAGGAATCTGAGGATGAACGCTCGCGAAAGGGTGAGACATTATTTATTGATGCACGTAATTTGGGTGAGATGATTGATCGAACTCATCGTGCATTTAATGATGATGATATTAAAAAAGTAGCGGATACTTACCATGCTTATCGTGGTACAAACGATCAAGAATATAAAGATGTTGCTGGCTTTTGTAAAATTGCTAAGTTAGATGAGATCGCTAAAAATGATTATGTATTAACGCCTGGTCGCTATGTTGGCCTTGCTAAACAAGAAGATGATGGAGAATCATACGAAGTTAAAATGAAGAGACTAACTAGTGAATTAAAAGAACAATTTGAGGAGAGTAATAAGTTACAAGCTCAAATTAAAGATGTATTGAAGGAGCTTGGATATGAAATATAAAAAAATACAGCTTAAGGATGTAGCTGATATAGTTATGGGACAATCACCCAAGTCAGTCTTTTACAATACTAATGGAAATGGTACTCCGTTTCTTCAAGGAGTAAGAACATTTGGTGAAAATTATCCCCAAATTGATACATGGACTACTTCTTATAATAGAAAAGCGAAAAGCGGAGAAATATTGTTTAGTGTGAGGGCACCTGTTGGGAGAGTAAACTGGGCTAATCAAGATCTTGCAGTAGGGCGTGGATTAGCAGCTTTAAAAATTAAAAGTGGCTATTCAAAAGAATACTTATACTATCTTTTTAAGAAGATTGGTGGTCAATTAGATTCACTAGCTACTGGAACAGTATTTACTTCAATAAATAAAAAAGAATTGGAAGCTATAGAGCTAAAAATTCCTGTTAATTTAAGTGATCAAGAAAAAATAGCTGATTATTTACAGAAGATTGATCAGGAAATAGAGTTAAATAATCAGATAAATGATAATTTAGATGTTAAAAATACTTTTCTAACAGCTCTTTTTTTATTGCTAATAATTTTTCGTTTTCTTCTTCTAATTTTCTTAATTGTTTAAAAATTGGTTTTGTAATTTCGTTAAACTTAGAAGTATCTTCTGAATTAGGAATATTAATTATATGCTGTTTGAGTTTTTTACCTGATATTTCTTTGAATGTAGAACCATTAGCTTCATTTTTTATTGCAGCAGTTTCGTGCTTTAATAATTCATAAATAAATTGAAATGAATATTCTTTATTAGGGATTACAGACTTGAAGCCTTGGTTTGTAGCTAAATTATTTTTAGCTATAGAAATATAACCAATAGGTGCTCGAGAGCTAAATAGTATAGTATTGGTTGGCAATAATTTTGCACTTCCTTTTGCCAATCCTAAACCTGTAATGTAATTTTCACCACTTGAAGTAAAAATTAACGGATGTTGAGACAGATCTTTGGGAGTTACCCAAGCAATATCTCCATTCCAATAAGCAGCTATTTTTTTAGACGGAGTACCACCACCAACTACTGTACCAATATCTTCAATAGTTTTTTCTACTGTTGTTACATTATTTAGGAAATTTATAAAATATGAATCAACTAATTCAACTAAATTATCATTTAATCTACTAAGCAACTCTCTGTGGTGTATTATTTTTCAAAAACGGAGAATTGATTCATGCAAAGAGTAGAGTCTGAAAAATTGATTCAAAAAATGTTGCCATACTTGAATAATCAACAGTTATTATGTCTAAGAAATGCACTAGATGAACTAATTACTACAGAAAATAAACAAGTAGATAATCATAAGGATAACCAGCAGCTGCTTACTAAATACTTTGCTTCTAAAAGAGCAGAAGGATGCTCGGAAAAATCATTAAAGTATTATAAAACTACTATTACTAAAGCTCTGGCCTCAATTGGTAAAAATGCTAAAGAAATCGTAACAGATGAGTTACGTAACTACTTAACTAATTATCAAGAAGTTCATAACTCTAGTAAGGTAACTATTGATAACATTAGAAGAATCCTTTCCAGTTTTTTTAACTGGCTAGAAGACGAGGACTATATTATCAAGAGTCCAGTAAGAAGAATTCATAAGGTTAAAGTTTCAACAACTGTGAAGGAAACCTATACCGACGAAGAACTAGAAAAGTTACGTGATAATTGTAAGGATATTCGCGACTTAGCAATGATTGATTTTCTTGCTTCAACAGGTATGCGGGTTGGGGAATTGGTATTGTTGAATAGAGATGATATTAATTTTCAAGAGCGTGAATGCATTGTTTTTGGTAAAGGTAGTAAAGAACGAATTGCTTATTTTGATGCAAGAGCTAAATTACATTTGCAGAAATATTTATATACTCGTACGGATAGTAATGAGGCATTGTTTGTTTCGCTATACAGGAAACATACTCGCTTAACAATTGGGGGAGTTGAATCACGATTAAAGCATTTAGGTAAAAGATTAGGAATTTCGCGTGTATATCCACATAAATTTAGAAGAACGTTAGCTACAACAGCAATAGATAAGGGAATGCCAATTGAACAATTACAGCGTCTTTTAGGACATAAACGAATAGACACAACTTTACATTATGCGATGGTTAAACAACAAAATGTAAAGATAGCACATAGAAAGTATATAGGGTGATGAAATGATTTATAAATACTTAGGAGATATTGCTGAGATTAAAGGTGGCAAAAGAATGCCTAAAGGAACTAGATTGCAACAAGAAAAAAATCAACATCCGTATTTAAGGATTACTGATTATGATGGTAAAAGTTTTGATCGTAATAGTATTAGATATGTTCCTGATGAGGTGTTTGAAAAGATTAGTAACTATACAGTAACAGAGGGAGATATTTTTTTATCAATTGTTGGAACTATAGGGATAGCGACCACGATTGATAAAGAATATGATAATGCTAATCTAACAGAAAATGCAGTTAAAATAATTCCTGATGAGTCGGTAAATTCCAAATATATTTTATATTTTTTACAATCGATGTTAGGACAAAGACAAATGAATGAACTTTCTGTTGGCTCAACACAAAAAAAGTTGCCTATAAAAAACATTAAAAAAATCAAGATTCTTTTACCTAATTTAGAAATACAAAATAAAGTTGTATCTAATTTACAAATCTTAGATAAAAAAATAGCTTTGAACAATCAAATAAATGATAATTTAGATGCTTTATTAACTAATATATTCAAAAAATATATGATTAATGACGGTTTTGAAAAATCAAACTTAACTCAAATTGCAAATTATAAAAATGGGTTAGCTATGCAAAAGTATAGACCTAATTCTAATGAAGAAAGCTTACCAGTTCTTAAAATAAAAGAGTTAAATCAAGGAAATACTGATGATTCGTCCGATAGATGTTCGGCTAATCTTGATAATTCTGTAATAGTTAATACTGGCGACATAATTTTTTCGTGGTCAGGAACTTTATTAGTAAAAAATTGGACGGGAGACAAGGCAGGTCTTAATCAACATTTATTTAAGGTTACCTCTAATAAGTATCCTGCATGGTTTATTTATGAATGGACTAAGTATCATTTATTGAGGTTTCAAGCAATTGCCGCCGGAAAAGCTACAACCATGGGTCATATCAAAAGAAGTGATTTAAAATCATCACTAGTATATATTCCCTCTCAATTATTTTTAGCGAAAATGGATAGTCAACTAGCACCAATTTATAGTCAAAGGTTAAACCTAATTAAAGAAAATCAACAATTATCGAAACTTAAGCAGACTTTGCTTAAGAAATATTTTTAAGCAACTAAATTATCATTTATCTCCCTAAATCAAACAGAAAGAGGTGATTTATTGTGGCAAGTTATCTTAACGAAGAAAATATAGAGGGCATTGCTTTAAGATGTCTTGATGAAGTAGGCTATCAAGTCTACAAAAGTGCTAGTTATACTAGTCCGAATGTAGAAATAGATGCTGAAAGAAATAATGACCATACACAACCTATTTTAAAAGGACAATTAGAAAACGCTTTACGCAAGTTAAATTCTGGACTTGATGATGAAGTATACCGTAATGCCATTCATCAATTTGAAATGCTAGCAGATAGCCCAGATATGATGCTTAATAACCATAAACTTCATGAATTAATTATCGGCGGAGCAAAAGTAAAAACATCAATTAAAGGTGAGGACCGGACCATTACTTTGTATCCGATTGATTTTAAAAACGTTGATAACAATACATTTATTGCAACAAATCAATTTACAATGAAACAAGGAGAACATGAAAGAAGACCAGACATTACTCTTTTTATTAATGGGCTTCCTTTAGTTACCTTTGAATTAAAGAACCCAGCAAATGCGAATGTAGGTATTCAACAAGCTTTTGCCCAATTTTCTACTTATAAAGAAGAAATATCTTCTTATATGCAATATAACGAAATTTTAATTGTTTCTGATGGAATTAATGCGCGAGCTGGGTCATTAACAGCGGGAATTGATCGCTTTATGCGGTGGCGCGAGCCGAAAAATGTAGATATTGACGATTCAATGATGGAATTAGAAGTATTGATAAAATACATGCTTACCCCATCTGATTTATTAAACATCATTCAGAATTTTATTCTTTTTGAAAGTGATGGAGACAAGACAATCAAGATTTTAGCAGCATATCATCAATACTATATGGTTAATAAAGCTGTAAAAAGAACATCAAAAGTATTGGCTGACCCTGATGACAAACGAATTGGTGTTGTTTGGCATACCACTGGTTCTGGTAAATCATTGTCGATGGTCTTTTATTCTGGAATAGTAGCTCGTAAACTTGGTAATCCAACTATTTTAGTAATTAATGATCGTAATGATTTAGATGATCAGTTATTTGGTACTTTTGCGGCTGCTCATGAATATCTACAACAAAACCCTGATCACGCTGAATCACGAGGAGAAGTTCGTAAATACATGAGTAAGAATTCTGGCGGGATTGTTTTTAGTACAATTCAAAAATTCTCACCAAACTTTGACGCAGGTGAAGAACATATGCCTATACTTACAAACCGTTCTAACGTTATCGTAATGGTTGATGAAGCTCATCGGTCTCAATATGGAATGCAAGCAAAACTAACCGATAATGGTATTCGTTATGGATATGCTAAATATTTGCGTGAGGCTCTTCCTAACGCCTCGTTTATTGGTTTTACAGGAACACCAATAAATACTGAAGATAAATCTACCGTGGCAATGTTTGGAAATTACATTGATGTTTATGATATTACTCAAGCAGTTAATGATCATGCCACGGTCCGGATTTATTATGAAAGTCACGTTTTCCCATTAAAGCTTAAGGACAATGCAATTGATGAATATCAAAAGTTAATTAAAGAAGCTGGTATTAATGACGATCCTAATCTTAGAGAAACTGAGCGACGGAATCGGGCATTTACTAGATTAGAGGCCCTTGCCGGTGCAAAACCACGGTTAGAAAAAATAGCCCAACACTTTGTTCATCATTTTGAATCACGACAAAAGGAAGAATTTGGTAAGTCGATGATTGTTGAAATGTCACGACAAAATGCAGTAAAGCTATATAATGAAATTGCAAAATTACGTCCTGAGTGGATAAATGATGATATTCATAAGGGAAAAATCAAAGTTATTATGACGTCTAATGCTTCTGATGGCCCAGAATTTGCTAAATTTAAGACAAGCAAACAAGACCGATTTACGTTACAACAACGGATGAAAGATAACGATGACGAATTACAAATTGTAATAGTTGTTGATATGTGGCTAACTGGATTTGATGTTCCTAGCATGAATACCATGTACATTGACAAGCCAATGCAAGGACATAATCTTATCCAGGCAATTGCTCGTGTTAATCGAGTATTTAAGAATAAAGATAGTGGGTTAATTGTCGATTACATTGGGATTGCTGATGCTCTTCGTTTTGCCTTAAATGTATACACAAAAGATGACCAAGGAAAAGTTGGAATTAATGTTGATCGTGCACTAATGCTTCTAAAAGAGAAATATGACATTATTAAAGAAGATTTCCTATATGGGATTGATTACTCAGAATTTGATTCTGATGATAGCCAAACTCGTCAGAAGGCAGTTACTCGTGTTGTAAATGAATTAGCTGCAGAGGACGATGAAACAAAACAAAAATTCTTTGATGTAGTAACAGAACTTCAAAAAGCTTATGCATTAGTTTCAACACAGCCGGAAGCCCAAGATTTAAGTGCGGAGATAGCATTCTTTAAAACGGTTAAAGTATTCTTAACTAAGCTTGAGGCTCCTGACGATCCAGATGATAGTAAAGAGATTCATAGTTCTGTTGATTATCGAATGCAACAACTATTAGATCAATCAATTATTTCAGAGCCGAACGTTGACATTTATCGTGACCTAGGATTAGAACGCCCTAACTTAGATTTAATCTCAGAACAATTTCTTGAAAAAGTAAATGAAATTACTGAGAAAGATCTAGCAATTACTCTTTTAGAGAAACTATTAAAAGGGCAAGTAAAAGCCTACCAAAAAACGAATATTGTTAAAGGCAAGAAGTTTGAGGAATTACTTCAAGAGTCAATTGATGATTACAATAGGCGGGGAATTACCAGTGAAATTGTAATTAGAAAGTTAATTGATATGGCTAAGGAAATTAATAAAGAACAACAAGAAGGTAAGAATCTGGGACTTTCAAAAGAAGAAGTTGCCTTTTATGATGCTTTAGCTGATCATGAGAAAGCTGTTCAAGAATTAGGAGAAGAAAAGTTACATCTTATTGCTGCTGAATTAGTAAAGACTGTAAAGCAACAATCAGGGGTTGATTGGGAGCGGCGCAGCAATGTTCGTGCTAAAATGCGTGTTGCAGTTAAACATCTATTACGTAAGTATGGTTATCCACCTGATATTGCTCCAGATGCCATTAAGACCGTAGTAAAGCAAGCTGAACAAATGGCTTCTCAAGAGAGCTAATTATTAAAGTAAAAAGACTAATTGCTGTTACAACAACCAGTCTTTTTACCACTCAATTATTTTCGGCTATTAATATCTTTTTGCAACTTCAAGAAATAATTGTCAGAGACATGAAACACTTGTCCTAACTGTTGCGAAATATCCGCATCAATTACTAATTTATTATGCAGAAGATGGTCAATTTGCTCTAAAGAAATAGTGGTTTTCTTTGATAAAGTTACTGGTGATATATCTAGTGGAATCATAAATTCTTCTTGTAAAATTTCACCAATAGTTGGCAGTGGAATTTTTGTCATTTTACTATCTCCCAAGTTCAAAAATTAATCTGTTTTAATTATAGCTTAAATTAAAACACTACTACTTATAAATTCTTTAAACCTGAAACCGTTTCCTTACATTATCGCCCAAATGCGTTATAATTAACTTAACTGATCAACAAAGGGGCGATTAGATATGAAGTGTCCATGTCATAACTTATCAAAGAACCAAAAGATTGTTTTATTAACCCTTGTCGCAGGAGCCTTAATTTGGCCAATGTACTTGCTATATAAGCTGGCAAAGAAAAAATAATTTTTATACGAAGAATCACTTGCAGGTGGTTCTTTTTTTCATGATATAATTTGAAAGTTAACTAAAAAGGAGGCGAGTCACATGTTAGATATCCTGGATTACACGAAACAAGAATTGATTTCTGATGCCGATTTTTGGCAATTCGCGGGTGAACATCTTGAAAAACCGACTGAATTTAGGGGCGTTTCATTTGTTTCTTCAATTAAGTTTATTGAGGAGCAACTATTACCGCGCTATGATAAGGTCACTTTGATCCTCGGCTTAAGTGATAATGGAAAAGAATCAATTGGCAAACGGATGAGGCAGTTAAATGACCGGACTGAATTTGTCAATTATGGTTATGAACACCCTGATAGTGAATTTACAAAGCGAATTTTAGATGGCAGCTTGCGACTTTTATTCACAAAACAAGAATTAATTCATACCAAAATGTACTTAATGACAAGTGACGACCGGTATCTCTCATTTGCCGGTTCAATGAATTTAACCGAAGCAGCAATTCATCATAATTTAGAACAACTCGACAGTGACTATGGAATGCAGACGGATCCGCTTTATCAATGCCATGTCCAGATGTTCAATGATAACCTTCACCATGCGACTGCCTATCTGGACGCAAAGAAAATGGCCGGGTTCATTAAGGCGAAAAATAAAGAGCAACTTCAGATTAATGTCTATACCGATACAGTGAATATGGTGAAAAACAAGGATAACGGTGACCAGGATGCGGTGATTATCCCGGCAGAAGAAGTAAAAGAATATAAGGATCAGTATAGTTCTGACGAGGAATTAAAGAAACTATCAGCTCCAGAAAAATTGAGTGTCGCCCAAACTGTCAAGCTCTTTGGCAATGCTGGCTATAAGAAACGCAATCTCGAAAATATCGGGAAAGAACTCTACAGCCTTACTCAAGTAGTTAAACATGTGTCTCGAAACGATGATAACTCAGGAAAGATTACCCGTGAAGAAGATCTCTATCCTAAGCCAGTCTTGTTTTATAACAATGGTCAATTATTTGAAGCGCCCCGTGTTGGCGATAATGTAAAGTCGGAATTAATAACATCGAATTTAACTGGTGCCCGTCTCCGTGAACAGCTTCAATTATTTAGCGATATTGCGCATGAGTACGATAATTACAAAGAAGTCGGTGAGGGGTGGCAAGCATGTGATTTCATGTGTTTCCTATTTGAAGCTCCCTGGCTATGGAAAATCCGTAATATGTATGAATTATCGCCAAGCAGTAAATCACGCGAAGATGTTCCCCTCGGAGTAGCCTTGATTGGTCAAGGACGAACTGGGAAATCGACGTTGGGAAAGCGGCTAGCAGCCAAGCTAACAGGAAGTGGTAACTTCCTTGATGGCGGTGTTTTTGATGCTAAAAATTATGCATTAGGAAAGTCCAATATCAATATGACTATTACAACGGTTTTAAGCGATTATATGTATAGTGCTGGGCCCGTTAATCCGATGATGATTGATGATATTAGCCCTGACTTAACAACACGGCCATATTTTGATCGCTTCATTAAAGAAATTACTAACAATCGTAGTTTAACTCAGCCACTCCCATCATTTATTTTTACGATGAATCGTCGTGAGGGTGACAGTAAATCGCAATTTTCCCTTAAACCGGAAATTATGCGTCGTTTATGGTACCTCAGCTTTGAATCAACTTTTGCCGGGGATGAAGATGAACGAGAAGCTAAGTTAAATGACTTGCTTGAGCGCGCTAACGATCAACTTTATCGTTATTGCCAAGTTGAACTTGCGAAATTTTTCAATGATGTGTCACCAGAGACAGAACAAAAGATTGAAAGGGATTACCTTTATCCAATCAAATATGTCTTGAAACAAGCGATGGACCAATTTGGGATGTTTGAGCTTGTTAAAGACTACTTTGAAGATAATTATGATTACTCACTTTTTGTCGGGCGAAATGATTGGACAATGCTGATTAACCAGGCGGAAGTCGGTGCTGATCTAACGTTTATTCAACAGGATGGTCAGTTAAAAGCGCAAATTAATAAGCAGTTGTTTAATAAGGTTTCAGATAGTACGGCGCGAAATAATGGGTCAATGATGATGGAACGGTACTTCCAATATCTGCCGCGAAAGTATCGAATTAGTTATCAATATACTAGTACCGGTTTTATTGTCGATGTTGCTAATTTTGATCGGTGGCTTAACAGTGATACCCTTCAGCAAAAGTATAATAGCAGCGAGGTAGCCCGGGATGCTCAAAAGGTAAATACTGATGCAAAAATGACTGAATTGCTTACCCGGTTAACAGAGGCACAAGAAAAGCAAGCGCATCGCCACGGGATATTTAGCTGGCTTAAAAAGAAATAAGGTGAACTTATGAAACATATTTGGAAACTTAACCTATTTCAAAAGATAATTGTTTGGTTATTTATAATTGCTTTAATTACCTGGCCCATATATTTTTACGTAAAGGCAAAATGGGGCTAAAATAAGAGTGTAGGTAGTGATAGGTTTTTGAACAAAGGAGTAGATTCTTATGAAGAAAAATAAAACTGAAAACAAAACTACACAACCTAAGAAGCATTCAAAGAAGAAGTTTACTATTTTAGCCCTTTTAGCTGGCGCTATTGCTTTACCAATTTATTTAGTAAAGAAAGCGTAAAATTATAACTTATATTGAAAAGGATCACGATTAGGTGGTCCTTTTATTATGTCTTTTTAAATTTTATTGATCAACATTAAACGGAATAATGTTCATTTGTTATAATTAATGTAACCGCTATACTAATGATTCACAAAGAAAGGATGCCGATAACAAATGACCAAAAAGATAATTCTTGACTGTGATCCCGGACATGATGATGCATTGGCATTAACGATGGCCGTTGCTTCACCGAAGATTGATGTCCTTGCCGTAACAACTTCTGCTGGTAATCAAACACCAGACAAAACTTTAAATAATGCGATGCGGATGTTAACTTTACTCCATCGAGAAGATATTCCAGTTGCTCAGGGAAATCAAACTCCGCTGGTTGAGCCGCTTGAAACTGCACCGGAAGTTCATGGGGAAACAGGTTTGGATGGTGCGGACCTTCCTGATCCCGATTTCAAAGTTCAACCAATTCCAGCTATTGAGTTGATTGCTAAAACTCTTCGTGAAAGTGATGAGAAAGTTACCTTAGTAGTTACCGGTCCAATGACAAATGCGGCCTTATTCTTACGGGTCTATCCCGATTTGGCGAAAGAAAAGATTGATCAGATTGTCTTCATGGGTGGGGCAATGGGACTTGGTAACTGGCGGCCATCAGTCGAATTTAATATTTTTGTTGATCCAGAAGCAGCTAAAATTGTAATGAACTTCGGCCTGCCTCTGGTAATGGCACCGTTGAACGTGACTCATAAAGCTCAGATTATGAAGGATGAGATTGAGCAAATCGGGCAAATCAATAATCCAGTTGCCCAAGCTTTCCACGGTCTCCTAAACTTCTTTGAACAGTACCATGAAAATCCTAAGTGGGGCTTTAAGGGTGCGCCACTCCATGACCCATGTACGATTGCTTGGTTGATTGATCCCACCATGTTCGGTACTGACAAAATGAATGTAGATGTTGAAACTCAGGGCGATCTTACACGGGGAGAGACGGTTTGTGACTACTATCAGTTAACTGATAAGTCCCAAAATACTGAAGTCCTCCTTGATATTGATCGTGAGAAATTCATCCAATTGATCATTGATACCCTGCAAAGTTTCTCACAGAAATAAATTTGCTGTTTACAAAAAGAAAGTGAAGAGTTACACTATATGTAAATTTAACAATCTAATTTTCTTCGGGGCAGGGTGAAATTCCCAACCGACGGTAACAAGTACGCTTGGAGTCCGTGACCCGTTAGCATTTATGTTAACGGTTGAACCAGTGAAAATCTGGTACCGACAGTATAGTCTGGATGGGAGAAGAAAACTAAAAATGACACAATCAGTTTAAACGTAAAGCCCCGGATAGCAGTGATGTTATCCGGTTTTATTTTTGCCGAGCTGTTTTTTTAAGTTAACTATTTAACGTCCCGAGAGAAATCTTAGGACGTTTTTATTTTGGAAAGGATGGTTAGAGTGGAAGATGCTTATTTCATGCAAATGGCAATCGCTGAAGCAGCAAAGGCTGGCAATGAAACTTGGAAAAATCCTCGCGTTGGGGCAGTTGTTGTGAAAAATGGTCAAGTTTTAGCGCGAGGTCATACTCACGAATACGGTGGAATTCACGCTGAACGGGATGCAATAGGTAAACTTACGCCGAAACAGGGACAGGGGGCAACTCTTTATGTCACGTTGGAACCCTGCAATCACTATGGGAAACAACCGCCATGTAGTCAGGCGATTATTGACGCGGGCATCAGAAGGGTTGTGATTGCGGAAACAGATCCGCACAAGCTTGTCACCGGGAAAGGAATTGCTACGCTTCAACAGCAAAATATTATTGTCAAAACGGGCGTCCTTAAAGAAGCAGCACAGGCCTTAAATCCGTATTACGATTTTTTCTATCGGTACCAACGACCATGGGTAACTTTAAAACAAGCAGTGAGTCTTGACTATCGCGTGGCCGCAGAAAAAGGTCAACGAACGGCGATTACTAATTCTGCTGTGGCAAAAATGGTTCATACCGAGCGTGGTAATTTTCAAGGAATCTTGATTGGAAGCCAAACCGCCATTATCGATAATCCAACTTTATTAACGACTAGTCCGACAAAGTTTCCGCCAGTAAGGATTGTTCTTGACCGCCGGGGACGTTTAAAAGATAATCCAACCTTACACTTGTTGACTGACGGGCAGGCACCTACTTGGATTTTTACGGAAAATAGTTCGCTACAAGATCAGTTTGCTAAAAGCATTCAGGTATTTTATCGCCGGACGTGGTCAATTAACGACATCTTGCATGAACTTGGTCGACAAGAAATTCAATCTGTTTATGTAGAAGGGGGTCCGACTGTTCATCAAGCGTTTTTACGGAAAGGATTGTTTGAAGAGCTTATTACTTATTTAGCTCCCCAGATGCTTGGCGAAAAAGGGGTGCCAGGGATGGAGTCACCTCATCAATTACATTTAGCCCATCAGGAAATTAAAGTTTTAGAGAATAATATTAGGATTGCGGGAAGGAAGATGGAACATGTTTAGTGGTTTAGTAGCAGGAGTTGGTCGGATAACAGAGATCAACCTACAAGGAGAAACAATTGAACTAGCGGTTACTCCGCGAATTGATGACTTTTTAACTACCGTCCAACTCGGAGATTCAATCGCGGTAAATGGGACATGTTTAACGGTCGTAGAAATCAATAATAATCAATTTACGACAACTCTAATGCCGCAAACGTTTGAAAAGACAACGTTCAAAAACTTGGAAAAAGGGTCCCTTGTAAATCTTGAACGTTCATTGCAAGTTGGCGCACGGCTAGAAGGTCATATTGTAACGGGGCATGTTGACGAACTATCACGAGTTTTAAAGCGGACTGTCAATGAAAATGCTATTGAAGTACAATTTAGTATTCCACACCGCCTGCATGGTCAAGTGGTAGCGCAAGGAAGTGTCGCGATTAATGGCGTAAGTTTAACCGTGATGGAAACTGGTAATGGCTGGTTTACAGTTGGGCTGATTCCGCACACTCAACTCGTGACTAACTTAGATACGCTTAAAGTAGGGGATGAAGTTAATTTAGAAACTGATATTTTAGGAAAATATGTTGTCGCAAACTTATCAGGAGGCAAAAACTAATGGATGTAAAGAAAATTCAAGCAACGATTAAGCATCTGCAAGAAGGTGGTTTAGCAATTGTCATGGATGATGCAGACCGCGAAGCAGAAGGCGATTTGGTGGGGCTTGCTAGTAAAGCTACCCCTGAAAAAGTTAACTTTATGACTAAGTATGCACGTGGATTGATGTGTGTTCCCATGGCACCGGAAGTGGCTGAACGACTGAAATTGTCACAGATGACTGCTGATAATTCGGATCCGTTTGGGACAGCTTTTACAATTAGTGTTGATCACCATTCAACGACTACCGGAATTTCAGCCTTTGATCGTTGGCGCACCATTACTCATCTTGCCGCGCCAACTGCTAAGAACGAAGACTTCTACAAGCCAGGCCATATCTTTCCCTTGGTCGCCAAGAAAAATGGGGTATTAGAACGCGATGGTCATACTGAAGCCGCGGTTGACCTCGCGCGCTTGGCTGGAGTGGAACCAGTTGCTTATATCTGTGAGATTTTAAAAGACAATGGTGAAATGGCGCGATCAGTTGAACTTCATGAGAAAGCAGCCGAATTTGGCTTACCCATCATTACGATCAAAGAACTTCAGGAATACCGGCAAAGTTTAGCGAGCAAACCAGTAGAAGAGGTGCATCTCCCGTCTCAGTATGGTGACTTTCGCTTACGATGGTTTGATGACAATAATCTAGCGCTGATAAAAGGAGATATTGATCCAACTACTCCTGTAATGGTTCGCTTGCATTCAGAATGCTTTACTGGCGATGTTCTTGGTTCCCTTCGCTGTGATTGTGGTCCTCAACTTCATGAAGCAATGCGCCAAATTGAGAAGAACGGCAGCGGGATTATTATTTATTTGCGGCAAGAAGGACGAGGAATTGGTTTAGCAAACAAATTGCGAGCCTATCATTTGCAAGAACACGGCTATGATACTGTCGAGGCAAATGAAAAACTAGGCTTTGCACCAGATGAGCGACAATATGACCAAGCAATTGCGATTTTACATCAATTAGGGATAACCAAGATTAACCTACTTACTAATAATCCTGATAAAATTGAGCAACTACAACTTGGCGATATTGAAATCAATGAACGTCTACCATTAGAAATAGCGCCTAATAACTACGACGAGAATTATTTGATCACAAAGAAAAATAAATTTCATCACTTACTGAATCTGGAGGCTTAATCATGAAAGAATTTACTGGGAAATTTAATGTTCAAAGTGCAGAAATCGGGATTGTTGTTGCTGATTTTAACGAAACTGTCACTAAACAATTAGTGCAGGGAGCTACCGAAATGTTAGCTAAGTTTGACCTTGAAAACGTTGATGTATACCATGTGCCGGGAGCATTTGAAATTCCGTTTATGACGAAACAATTATTGGCAAAAAAGGAATATGACGGCATTTTGACGTTAGGCGCTGTTATCAAAGGTGAAACAGATCACTACGATTTAATTTGTCAAAATGTTGCTAGCGGCGTAATGAATCTTAACTTAAAGAGCAATATTCCAATTACATTTGGCATCCTTACTACCGATAACATTGAACAAGCAATGCAACGAGCGGGACTCAAAGCGGGTAATGAAGGAGCGATCACTGCACAAAGCTTACTAGAGATGATTTCGTTAAATCGACAAATAAATTAAAAATAACCTCCATTCTTGGATAAAACCTTGAATGGAGGTTATTTGCTAACGTTTATTTTTCTGAATCAAACGCTTGATTTCATCTAACTCAGCCTTTAGTTGGCGATTTTCATGTTGGATTTTGACTAACTGGGCGGAAATCTTCCGTTCGTCTTTTTTGGCAAAGAACTCAGTAATTGTACTGGTAAGCATCCCAATAAAACCAATCCCCAAGAGCATCAGGACAATCGCAGCTGCCCGGCCAATTCCGGTCTTAGGAATCACATCCCCGTAACCAATCGTAGTAGCAGTTGTAATTGCCCACCACAGGGCTGTTTCATAAGAGACTTTCTCCGAGATACAAAACATTGCTGCGGCTACCATTATGACAGCAATCGTAATGTACAAGTAGTAGAGCAACTCATTTCGCTCAAAGAAGACGCCCAGACGACCGGTAAATCCGACTAAACGCATAATTCGCATGAGTTTAAGCATCTGAAAGGTTCTACCAATTTGCCCAATTCGGAAGAGAAAGAAAAGGCTGCTGGCAGGAATGATTGATAGAAGGTCAAAGATGTTATCTTTCACAAATTCGCGTTTATTTGGTGAAATAATCAGGCGGATAACGTAATCAGTAAAGAAGACCAACCAAATCCCATTGTCAATCATATTGTAAGGGTAGGTGTCAATATTGATTCGCTTGGCATAATATGCGATCAGCATTCCAATCGAAATAACGGCTAAGATAGCCATAATAATTTGGTAGACAATGTAGGTAAACTTCTTATGCACGATTTTTCTCCTGCCCATAGATTTAATTTTATCTTAAGCGTCTCTTGAAAGGGATGCAAGGATTATTCTGCTTTACTTGCGCTTCCGTTCCCATCCGATCGTAATGATTCCGGCAAAAATGGTCCAGCCTAGGCCAATCAAACTGAGTAATACGCCTAATTTGATTCCCGGCAACTCGTAGCTAAAGGTAACATGGTGAGTTCCAGCAGGTAAGTATACTCCTAAGAAAGCCTGGTTTGTTCGTAAAGTGGTTGCCTTTTTACCATTAACTTTCACTGACCAGCCAGTAGAATAAGGAATCGAAGAAGTGAGGACGCCAGGACGAGTCGTTTTAATCATTCCTTGAACTTGGTTACGTTTGAATTTAACGTTCTCTAGGCGATGGCGCTGCAATGTTTTAACTTCACGATAATAGTTATTATCTAGTTTTTCTGCTACTACCCGGTACTTGAGCTCATAAGTTCCGAGTTTTGAAGGCTGGAAGGTGAGTGAAGTCGGCAGTTTACCATCATAATAACCAATATTAAGCGTCGAATTAGTAACATGCTTGAACAAGGAAAGGGTACTTTGCCGCGCCTGCTCAATCGTAGCGGTTCCAAACTTACTGCCGATATTAAGCTTAAAGCTAATATCAGGTGAACCGTTTAAAACGTGGTAACGCCAATAGCGATAGTGGGTATAGCGCTGATTAATAACATTTCCGGGATTAAGGACCGTTTCCTTGAGATGTGCTTGTTCGTAGGCAATCTGTTCTTTCATGGAGAAAGGAATGTACTTAATCTTGGAAAATTCAATATGCAACTCGCTGCCCTTTAATTTTTGCTGCATTTTTTTACTTTGCAGCTCTGGTAATTGTAATTGATAAGTTTCTTCACTATCGGTATAGGTCAGTTTAGCCGGGTTAACCTTATTCAAGCGGTTAGAAACTAACTCGCTTTTAAGGGGATAGACATGCGTCTTGAGCTTAGCGGCTTTCATTCCTCGGAGCTTTTCTTGCTTATCAACCAGAACACCGGTAGCTAAAACGCGTTCTTTTTCAGTTGGTGAGAGTGATTGATAATCTTTTTTCTTAATGTAGTTATCTTGCCAGTAAAGTAATGGGAAGGCATAGTTTGTTTTATACCGCATCGTTTGCGTGGGCACAAACTCATCCTTGCTTTGGGGATTGCTTGGTTGCCCTTCATCGTAATTGATGACTGGATCAGTTGCTTTATCTAAAAAGTAACCAGCGGGAATCTTTGTCGCGTTATCACCATTGCTTTGAACAAAGAGATATTTGACGCCAAAGAAATTATTCATAATTGTCCGATCATCGGCTTGCCGAATGGGGATGTTAGCCTGATACTGGTTATTTTGCAGGCTTGTATTAAACTGTCCCAAATATTTATTTTGCAGTGAATAGTAAGAATCAATGTTATGCAATCCAGAAGTAAGGTCATTATCAAGGTTAGGGCCGTCAATAATCTTATTTTGGCTAATTGTTGAAACGCGGTAAAAAGAATTGTTCTTCAAATCCTGATCAAGGTTACCGTAACGGTTACTGGTAATTGCCTGATACTCTCCCCGGCTCAACATACTACTAGAGAAATCACCATTATAAGGGAAAGCCGCGTAAATTGCGTTCACCCCGGCGTTAAGCATTGTAATCGCTAGTAACCACTGGTAAGGATGAGCAAGTTTGTTTAAGTGAATCAACCAGATGACCATTAGGGAGCCGATTAAGAAAATAACCGGCATAAAAATATCATTTTCATTGTCAAAGAAGAAGGTTGCGATCAAGACAATGAGGTAAATCCCCGTTGCCCAACTTAGGACCGCCATTGTCTTTTGATCAAGCATCGGAATGTTCTCTGCTAGAATACAGACGGTCATTGCTAATGGAAGGTAAATCAAGAGCGTCCAACGGTTAGACGCTGACATCATTCCGTTGAAGAAAGCGCCGACTGCTGGAATTAGCAGCATGATGAGCGCTAGACCAAGGCTGATCGTTAGCAAGGGATACTTTCGCGGACGGGAATAAATGTAAACAAGGGCGATAAAACCAATTGAAACGATCCCTAACGCAGACCAGAACATGAAATACCATTGACCACCGTTAATCAGTGATTTAGGCAAAAAGAGGTAGTAGTAAAGAGGATAGGTTTTTAAACCATTAGCAAATAATGATCCAGTCCGGGTTGAATTTGTGACCGCAATAATTTCGGGAACAAGCAAAACTGCTGATAAGAGGACACTAGTAATTGTTGCAAAAGCAAGTTTAAGCAAGGCTTTCCCATAATTAAGCGTGCGACGATAATGTGTTCCTACGCGAAGAACAAGATAGAGGAATGAACCAATTCCTAAAACATAAGCAAGGTAATAGTTGCTTACTAGCATCCATGTAAAGGCACCAGCAAGCGGCCAGGGCGATCCTTCTTGTAATATCCGTTCAATCTGAACCACAATTAACGGAAAGATAATAAATGGCGTGGTAAAGAAGGGCTGGGCGATACAGGCATAGAGTAAAAACGAATTGACCAGGTAGGTTGTTGCCCCCATCAAAATGACGCTATTGCGAAACTTAAAGTGTTGAGCGAAATAGACGAAAGCGAGGCCAACACAATACATCCGGATAATATTAATTACCTGGTAGGCGAGGGTAATCTTTGCGGCGGGAAAAAGCAGTGCAAGATAAGAGAAAATATCCCCAATTGTATAGTAAGAATATACTTGAAAGGTATCACTGCCTAGCCCCATTTGCCATGACCAGAAGTTTAGGCGGAGATGGTGGAAGAAGCTAACCAGTGCTTCTCGATACTTTGCTAGTAAAGGTAAATGCTGGTTGAGAGCATCTTTACTGAGAATAAAAGTATGACCAGTAACTAAATATGTCCCGAAAATACATAAGGCTAAGAAGATGAATAAAATAGTGTATTCACCGTATAGTCTTTTTACCGGTCGTTTTTTAAATGAGAAATCCATAATTCCTCCTTGGATTAACAATCATTTTTTAGGATATCTCTAATATTTTAACAAAAAAATATTAAGAGTGACGTTCTTAATTTTAGCGGACATTCTTAGAATTTGGGTGGTAAGTTCTAAAATGATCAATTACAATAAAAAAGATCTTTATATTAAAGGGGTAGTTTTATGGAAAATATAGGTAACTTTACAGTAGCAAAACGATGGGGATCTTTTTTGCTACTATATTTAGGATATATGATTCTATTTGCTGACCGAACAGTGATGAATATTTCCCTTGCTTACATCGGTAAAGACTTTCATGTTGGGGCAGCAGCATTAGGGGCAACCGCCAGTGCGTTTTTCTTAGGGTATACTTTAATGCAGATACCTGGCGGATACTTAACTGATAAGTTTGGCAGTAAACTGATGGTGATTATTTCCCTGTTTGCCTGGTCGTTGATGACGATGGTGACTGGCTGGGCGTGGTCCCTTGCTGCCTTGATTGCGATTCGATTTCTATTTGGGATTGCAGAAGGACCATATCCAGCAGCAGCCTTAAAACGAATTTCTGAAAATTATGATAAGAGTGAGAAATCACAGGCAACTTCTGCCTTAATTTCATCGAATTATGCTGGGGCAGCAGTAGCACCACTAATTATTGTGCCAATTATTGCTAGCAATGGTTGGCGAAATGCCTTTGTTTGGCTTGGGGTTGGCGGGTTTATTATTTTGCTTGCCTATTACCTGGTAGAACGGCCAATTAATAGCAGCCAAGAAAATGGGCAGGCTCGTCCCAAGATTGAATGGAAAAAGATTGACCACCGTGTCTGGGCTTTTGTAGTAATTGGACTTGCCCTGAATATCATTACTAAAGGGCTTGAAACCTGGATGCCAGTTTATTTCTTACAAGAACAAGGAATTAATTTGAAGAACTTGGCATGGTTAGTACCATTACCAGTTATTTCTGGAGGCATTGCAGCATTTATTTCTGGCTTTGTGATGGTGCATTTGTTTAAGAAGCATGAACGGTGGATGATTAGTATTGCTTCATTCCTGACTCTGGTTTTCATGTTTGGTCTCTTTAAGTCAACTTCATTAGTAGGCGTTGTGATCTTTGATGTCTTGATCTATTTCGTTAAATCATTGGCATTTACCGGTATCTTTAGTTTCATTGCACAGATTTTATCGGAGAAAACTTATGGATCATCAATTGGGATTGTTAACTTTGGTGGGCAACTTGGTGGTTTTGTTGGTCCGCTCTTAATTGGGTGGATTGTCCAAGCAGCCGGCTCATATTCAGCTGCTTTCTTCGGCCTTGTTATCAGTGCATTAGTTGCAGTGATTGCATGTTTATTTATTAGGAAAGCATAAAAAATAAGGTGTTGAGAGAAAATAAAAAGCTTTCTCTCAGCACCTTATTTTTTGCTTTATAAGTCCTTACTTCATTAATACTTTTAATAGCTTGCCGTGGCAACGATGCAAGGCACTTTGGACGCTCCGTTTAGAGCAATCAAGGGTACCAGCAATCTCAGTTATCGAATAACCAGTATGGAGATACACTAGTACTTTTCGTTCAAATGTAGAACAGTGGCAAAGTAAACGGTCAAGACTCTGCCGGCAATAAATAATGTCATCAGGGGAATGATGTAAAAAGTCGGTAAGTGTTTCAGCAAAATCATCGCTTAATGCGTAAAGACAGCCTGCTGGGATCCGTTTGTGAGCCTGAGTTTGTCGTTGAATATCACGAATCCGGTTGGTTAAGCATTCCTTAAAAAAGCAGCTAAACATGCGCGGACCTTGATTATTGTATAAACGAATAACTTCTAGCATCACAACACGGGCTTCCTGTTCCCAATCTGCCAATTCAAGGCCGCTAATATTATATCGTTGCCACAGTCGGCGAACGAGCGGCCAATAACGGCGAAATAACTCTTCGAAGTCCTTATTGCTTCCGCGACGGGTATTGTTAATCAACTTAAGGTACTTTTCTTCATCTTCTTCATTGAAGCGCATATCAAAAATGCTCTCCTTTAAAACTATAATTTACGCGACATGCTTCCCATCATAGTGTTTGTCCTATTTATTTTTCTTCTCCCCAAATAGGTAAACTGACGACCTAAAAGAAGGGATTCATTCCTTAATTCAGGCAAGATAAAACGGTTTAATTTTATCACGCAGTTCGCCTCGCGTTGGTATTAATTTATCAAATGTCTTATTTTAGAACAATAACAGAATTTGTATAATCAGAACGATTAATCGAACGTTAAAGCGAAAAAAGATAGTAACAAAGGTGCATAACCATTTTTTATAATTCCGAATAATTTTATTTTCAAATACTAATTAAAGAATTGATCAGAAATTTACGGGTGAGGTTGGTTGATTAGGGTAACTATACTGGTACTAGTACATTGGTCATTACAATGGATATCGACTTGCCAGGTTTGGATTCGTCGGCCACATTTAATCGGCGTTGCAATGGCCCTTAATTCACCATTCGATACCGCAATGAGGTGCTCTGTGGTAATATTAACTCCGAGAGCTATTTGATCTTGTTGACGATCAGCTAACCATTGATTAGCACCTAAGGAAGCTGCGGTTTCAGCGAGGACTGCATTTATTCCACCATGAACGATTCCATAAGGTTGCTTGAGTTTATCACTTACTTTAACAGTGATAACGCACTTGTTGGCTGTGACTGATTGAGTTTGAATATCTAAATTTTCTAATAGGTTCATTATTATTGACCTCACAAAAGGAGTAGAGTAGTTATGACAACAGTTGATTGGCAACCGGTTAAAGATTATTCTGAAATTATTTTTGAACGAGCGGGAAAGATTGCAAAAATTACAATGAATCGTCCAGAAAAGATGAACGCCTTTACCCCCGTTACAATTCAAGAAATGATCGACGCGTTTACCATCTGTCGTGATGATAGCACAATTGGGGTGATTATCCTAACCGGTGCCGGTGATAAGGCTTTCTCATCTGGTGGTGACCAAGGAGTTCGAGGTAACGGCGGATATGTCGGCCCCGATAAGATTGCTCGTCTCAATGTCCTTGACTTGCAGCATTTAATCCGGATTATCCCTAAACCAGTCATTGCGATGGTAAAAGGCTGGTCAGTTGGTGGCGGAAATATCTTGCAACTTGTCTGTGACTTAACAATTGCTGCTGACAATGCTAAATTTGGGCAAACTGGTCCCAAGGTCGGCAGTTTTGATGCTGGCTATGGATCTGGTTACCTTGCCCGCGTGATCGGTCACAAACGGGCAAAGGAAGTCTGGTTCTTAAACCACTTCTACAGTGCCGAAGAAGCCTACCAGATGAACTGGATTAATAAAGTTGTGCCATTAGACCAAGTTGAATCAGTTACCTTGGACTGGTGTAACGAAATTTTGAAGAAGTCACCAACGGCATTACGGTTTATTAAGGCTGCTATGAATGCTGATACTGATGGACTAGCTGGCCTCCAACAACTCGGTGGTGATGCGACGATGCTCTTCTACACCACTGATGAAGGTAAAGAAGGGCGCGATGCCTTTAACGAAAAACGGGACCCTGATTTTGACCAGTTCCCTAAATTCCCATAAAAAGAGGCAATTTAAATGGAAACACAAAACTGGCTATTAAAGCAAGCGGCAACTCAGCCGAACCAGATTGCAATTGATGACGGTAATGAGCGCCTATCATTTGCTGAATTAAAAAAACAAGTAGAGGTAGTTGTGGGAAAAATTGACCACCTTAATCCTGGTTCGCGGGTAGGCCTCCTAGCTACTAATACTTTGATGAGCTATAAATTAGCATTAGCAATCATGTGTAGTGGCCGCACGATTGTCTGGTTGAACTGGCGGCTTGCTGGTGAAGAGCTTGAACGACAGATTAAAGATAGTGGCCTTCAGTTGTGTTTGGTTGAAAATTCTCTCTGGCGATCAGGAATGACGAATCCTTTTAAGTCTTACAGTGCATTCTTGATAACAAATGCCGATCCAGGAGAGTTGATTCCGGTATTTAAATCAGACTGGGTAGCCAGCATCATGTATACTTCTGGGACGACCGGTAAGCCTAAAGGAGTTTTGCAAACTTTCGGCAACCATTTTTATTCAGCAGTCTCTTCTGCATTGAATTTAGGTTTATCGTCCGCGGATAAGTGGTTATGTGTAGCACCGATCTTCCATATTAGTGGTTTTTCGATTATTATGCGGGGATTAATTTACGGGATGACCGTTCGCTTGGTCGAGAAGTTCCGAGCCGAAGAAATTGAACGGATTTTAGCAAATGAAACGGTCACTATTATGTCGGTTGTGCCTTTTATGCTGAAAAAGCTCATTCAGCAGCAAAATAAGACTAATACGCACTATAATTCAGCATTTCGTTGTATGTTACTTGGGGGCGGAACGATTGATCGAGAAACGCTCGAGATATGCTTACAACGGTCAATTCCTGTTGTTCAATGCTATGGAATGACGGAAACATGTTCCCAAATTGTTGCATTACGGTCAGTCGATGCACTCCTAAAATTAGGATCAGTTGGACAGCCACTATTCTCAACCCAACTAAAACTTAGTAAAGATGGTGAAATTCTGCTGAAAACACCGACTTTAACTCCGGGCTATCTTAACCTGCCTGATAAGTTGCCTTCTAAAATGATTGACGGTTGGTACCGGACAGGAGATATTGGTCACCTGGACAAAGAAGGCTACCTCTATATCGATGGTCGCGCAGATGAAATGTTGATCTCGGGCGGAGAAAATATTTTTCCCCAAGAAGTTGAGCAGGTCTACCAACGTTACCCACAAATTAATGAAGTGGCAGTCGTTGGTCAAAATGATTCTGTCTGGGGACAAGTACCAGTTGCCTTTGTCGTCAGTGATCGTCGTCTTTCTACAACCAAGCTAATGAATTATGGTTATGAACATCTGGCACGCTATAAGGTTCCTCAACACTATATTTTCGTTTCGGAATTGCCGAAAAACGCGAGTGGCAAGATTCGCCGGTTTATGTTACGAGAAAAATTGAATAATAAGTAAAAAAACGAGGCTGAGAGAAAGCAAAAGTTTTCTCCCAGCCTTAACTGTTTTCATGAACAATATTTTTATAATTGCTTTTTATTCTTTGCCAGCTTTTTGATTTCACAATCGTAGTCACAAGCTGCACATTTACCTTGCTTGCCTCGTTGAAAAGTCTTAACAAGGAGGTAAAAGGCTAATGCAATAATTGCAGCAATAATAATAACGTTAATAATTAATCTCATTTTAAATCACCCAATAAACAATCGACCAACTTGAAAGATAATAAATGCAATCCCATAAGCAACGACTAAACTGGATGCAACAGAATAAAGCATCCACTTTGTAGAACCAGTTTCTTGCTTAATAGTTGCTAACGTTGCGAAACATGGTGCATATAAGAGAATAAAGACTAGTAACGTATAAGCAGAAAGTGGAGTCATAAACTGACCAAGGGAAGCGATAAGGAATGCTTTACTGCTTGTATGGAACATTACCATCATACTAGAAGTAATAACCTCTTTGGCAAGGATCCCTGTAAACAAAGCACTAATTGGCTGCCACTGGTCAATACCAATTGGCTTAAAGATCGGAACAAGGATGTGTCCAAGGCCGGCTGCAAAGCTATTAGCCGAATTAGTAACAAAACCACTAGGGCCAAAACTTGATAATATCCAGATTAAAACAGTTCCGGCAAAAATAATTGTCCCAGCTTTTTTAATAAATCCCTTACCCTTATCCCATGTACCGTGCCAAATTACATCAAGACGGGGAAGGTGATAGTGCGGAAGTTCAACTACAAACACTGAGCTTTCTTTTACTTTAAAGATTACTTGATAGAATTTTGCCATTGCTAAAGCCACGACAATCCCTAAGAAGTAGACTGATAA